>JBBQUC010000074.1:0-12207 GCA_038212815.1 Cytophagales bacterium | reverse complement strand
TCAGACCAAAATTTAGCCCTCATCGGTGGCAATATCATGACCGCCGGCAGCAGGGCATTTGGCATAGTGTTACCGAAAATACCGACCCTGGATCAGAATCCGTTGGTAGCCCATTTGGTTATCGAAGGGCTTTTCCGGGCGGTCAATGCTGATTTTACGCAGGCTATCGCCACTAAAAATGAAGCCGGGATGGAGGCTGTCATTGCTAATCGATACCAGCTATTGGCTATACTTATTCCTGAAAAAATTACGCCAGAACTGGTAGAGAAAGAAGCCATGGGCCACCGGGTGCAGTTCTACCTGCAAACCAGGAATTTTGATAAATACCGCTTGCTGGCGGTAGCTTCCGCGAATAAACTGATGGCGGTGCCGATGGATTCTGTGCTGGCCAAAAACGAAGCTGCCTTTAACCGGTTTCAGGTGCAAACCGCCCTATTCCCTGATTCGGTGGAGCAAAAGGACGATTTTAAGCGGTATGCCAAGTCGATGAAAAAAGCTGAAACTGGGCAGATGGCGATGAAACTGAACAACCTGGCCTGGGCCTACTACGAAAACCTGAGCGACCCCACTGACCTGAAACAGGCGTTGACGTGGTCGGATAAATCCCTGGCGTACGAGCGGAGTGGCGGGTACTTAGACACCTACGCCCACCTGCTGAGTAAACTGGGCCGCAAGGCCGAAGCTATCAAGTTTCAGCAGGAGGCCATTGCCACCGAAAAGGCCGCCGGACATGACACGGCTGAATTAGAAAAAGGGTTGGCCGAGATGAGGGCGAAATAGTCATCCCAGGAGTTAAAAATCCCACCAGACCGTGTTTGGGTATGGGCCTCCCATCACCACCGGCTCGCCAATGCGGGGCGTGGTGAGCGGGAGGTTCTGCATGGCTGCCTCTTTAGTGAGCCGTCGGATGGGTTCGTTCCAGGGGTGGTAGGCCAGGGAAAACTTGGCCCAGTGTACAGGCATCAGGGTTTTGGCCCCTAATTCCTGTGCGGCTTTAACGGTTTCTTCGGGCAGCATGTGAATACTGGGCCAGTCTTTGCCATACTGCCCGCATTCGAGCAGGGCCAGGTCGAAGGGGCCGTAGATATCGCCAATTTTTTTGAACTGGTCGTCGTAGCCCGAATCGCCCCCCAGAAACAAGCGGTAGCCGTGCAGGTTCAGCACAAAGGAAGTCCACAGGGTTTTTCCCCGCACCATACTCCGTCCCGAAAAATGCCGCGCCGGGGTGGCCGTCAGGTCAACCCCGGCGGCTACGGGCTGGTGCTGCCACCAGTCGAACTCGGTAATCTTGCCGGGGTCGATCCCCCAGCGTTCAAGGTGGGCACCCACGCCGAGGGCGGTATAAACGTGACCAACGGTGGGCGCAAGTTTCACAATGGTTTCGTAGTCGAGGTGGTCGTAATGGTCGTGGGTCAGAATAAGCACGTCTATCGGGGGCATATCAGCCGCGCCATACCCATTGGCACCGGCAAACGCCTTCCCAAAAAACGATACGGGCGACGCATGACCGCTGAACACCGGGTCAACAAGTAGCGTAAACCCTTTCGATTGGATGAGGTATGACGAATGCCCAAACCAGACGATGGTGGGTTTATCGTCGGTTAAAGTTTTCAGGTCAGTTTGCACGGAGGGCAGCGGACGGGGGGGCGTATTGTCGGCAGGTTTGTTCCAGAAATCGCGCATCATGTTCAGGTATGAAGCCCCCTCGCGCATCACGGCGGTAGGAGTTATATTCTGAAATGACCCATTTCGATAATTGGGCGATTGTTCGATACGGGCTAAGCGGGTGGTAGCGGGGTGGCGGCCAAAGGTAGCCTGTTGCATAAACAGAAATACAAGTGCAATCAGCAGCGCAATAACTATAGCGAAGGTGAACATCAGACGTTTGCCAAAAGACATAGATATAAACAGGACTTGGCCGGTCAACGCCAAAAACGCCCTTCCCGTTCCGGTAGGCAGGTGAACCGGAACTAAGCCCGAAAATGGGGCGTTATCAGAGCGGCTATGAAATCAGGTTTGTTTAACTTTTATTTAACAATAGTGAACAAAACTGTCGACGAATCAGTTGTATTCATAGCCAACGCATACCAACAAGCGTCTTAGCTACGCGCTTCGAGGTCTGCCTGTGTTGTACACATCCTTTGTAACGACAGGTTGACCGTACTTATCGGTTCACAAGACATCATGGAACAAAAACGAGTTGCGGTATTCCGAAAGGAGCACTTCAATGCGGCACATCGTCTGCACAATCCGAATTGGTCGGACGAGAAAAACACCCGCGTGTATGGTAAGTGCAATAATCCGCACTACCACGGTCATAACTATGAGCTTATTGTTCAGGTTACGGGCCTGGTCGATGCCGAAACTGGCTATGTAGTAGACATGAAAGTACTTGGCGATCTGATAAAGACCTACGTTACGGATCGGTTCGACCACAAAAACCTCAATCTCGACACCGACGAATTTCGGGAGTTGAACCCCTCTGCCGAAAACATTGCCATTGTTATTCACGACATTTTACGCGATAACCTCGATCCGTCGCTGGATCTGAAAATCAAACTGTATGAAACCGAACGGAACTTCGTTGAATACCCCGCTTAATGGCCATTCCCCGAATGGGCACTCCCATAATGGACACGGTCAGGGGATCGACGAACTAATCGATGAGTTGGGTGATGCGCATGGTACTTCATCGCTGGATACACCCATGCGGCCTGACGCCTTTGACCTGGATGATGACCTGAAAATTGACCTGATTGAAGAACATTTTCGGGAGATTATGGGAATTTTGGGCCTCGATCTTACCGACGACAGCCTGAAAGGCTCACCCCGGCGGGTGGCCAAGATGTACGTGAATGAAATATTTCGCGGGCTGAATCCGGCCAATAAACCCACCGCTACGCTCTTCGCCAACAAATTTAAATACCGCGAGATGCTAGTGGAGAAAGACATACTGGTGCAGACCTATTGCGAGCATCATTTTGTCCCCATAATGGGTAAGGCACACATAGCTTATATCTCTAGTGGTAAGGTAATTGGCCTCTCTAAACTAAACCGGATTGTGGAGTATTTCTGCAAGCGTCCGCAGGTGCAGGAACGCCTGACGGTGCAAATTGCCGACGAACTGAAGCGGGTTCTGGAGACCGATGATGTGGCCGTAATCATCGATGCTAAACACCTGTGCGTATCCACGCGGGGGGTACACGATGTGAACTCCTCGACCGTTACAGCCAGTTACGGCGGTAAATTCGAGCAGGAGTCCACCCGGCAGGAGTTATTACAATATATTGGCTAGTCAAACCGTCAGTCAGACAGTTGCAACTAACCAACTCACCAGCTAATTTCATGCAGGGCAAAAACATCGTTATCATTGGGGCTAGCTCCGGGATTGGTCTGGCCCTGGCTACCGACTTGGAACAGCAGGGGGCCACGCTGTTCACGGCGGGTCGGCGGCAACCGGCGGGCATTCGGTCAAGTCATTTTTTTTGGGATGTTACCCAACCCGTGGGCGATGCGTTGACGGGCCTGCCCGATACACTGCATGGGTTGGTGTATTGCCCCGGTACCATTACGCTGCGTCCGTTTCAGCGGCTGCAGCCTGCCGACTATCAGTATGATTTACAGGTGAATGTACTGGGGGCCGTAGCGGCTATTCATGCCTGCCTACCCGGGTTGAAAAAAGCCAAAGGTGCAGGCGTTGTTCTCTTCAGCACGGTAGCGGCCAAACTAGGCATGGGCCTGCACTCGTCTATTGCCACGGCTAAAGCGGCTGTAGAGGGACTGACTATATCGCTGGCAGCCGAGTTAGCTCCGTCGCTGGTCCGGGTCAATGCCATTGCTCCCTCACTGACCGACACCCCTCTGGCGCAAGCCCTGCTGAATAGTGACGATAAACGGGATGCGGCCAACAAACGCCATCCCCTGAACCGAATTGGACGCCCTGCCGATAGTGCCGGACTGGCGGCTTTTTTGCTGTCTGACCAGGCCGGGTGGATAACTGGGCAGGTTATAGGCGTAGATGGGGGTATGGGAAGTTTAAAATGAGAGAGGGCCGCACTATCTGCGGCCCTCTCTTTAGTTTAAATTAGGTTGCCTACCCGTTCCAGCAGGGCTTTGGTGTGGCGAATCCCTTCGTACTCATCCAGTTTATCGCCTTCGTATTCGATGCCTACAATACCTTTAAACCCACTCTCTTTGACAATCTTCATGATCCGGCCATAGTCGGTCTCCAGGCAGTTCCCTTGCGCGTCGAAATCGTAGGTTTTTGCCGATACACCCTTGGCAAAGGGCATCAGTTCGGTGGTGCCTTTGTAGCGATCATATTCGTGGAAGTTACCAAAATCGGGCAGGGTACCCACGTTTTTGAGATCAACCTGTTTCATCACACCTGCCAGCCATTCGCCATTGGAGGAATTGCCGCCATGATTCTCGACAATGATATTGATCCCCATTGGCTTAGCCCATTCGCCTAGTTTGTGGAGGCCATCTGCCGCATAGCGGGCCATGTCGGCAGCTGCCAGCCGACTGTCTCCGTACGCATTTACCCGAATGGTTTTGCAGCCGAGGTATTTAGCGGCTTCTACCCACTTTTTATGGTTCTCTACGGTCTGATTTCGCTTGGCTTCATCGGCATCGGCCATGGGTCCCTCGCCATCGACCATAATGAGGTGGTTGCTCACGCCATGATCTTTGCAGCGGGTCAATAAGTCGTTGAGGTAGGTTTTATCCTGGGCTTTGTCTTTGAAGAACTGGTTGACATACTCCACAATACTGATCCCGAACTCCTTTTGAGCAATGGCTGGAAAATCGAGGTTTGTGATTTTCTTACTGAAGAGAGCTTTATGCAGCGACCATTCGGCCAGGGAGATATCGAAGAACATTTTTTTTCGGGTTGGGGCTGCCCAGGTAGTGGGCAATAGTGCCGTACTGGCGAGTACACTGGCCGTACGCAAAAAATCCTGACGATTCATGGTTTTTAAGGTAATCAATAAGTGAGTTGATCCAGTAGGTAAAAGGTAATCTGGAACGAAAACTACCGGCCCTGAGCCGTGTCGAAAAAAGGCGGGCCGTAGGGCAGCCCGCCTTTCTAATTTATAGAATACAACCTGAATAAATTCGATGGAATTTTTTTGTGTCGAAAGATACAATTATTTCCGGGAATTAGTCAATAGTTGACTCACTTTTATTTTACGGACCGTTGGCCTTAACTCATCGTTTCGGGCTTGAGCGGAACAAAGTGTTTTTGATTCAGCGGCAGGTTCTCGGCGGTCCAGTCAACATCGCGGATAAATGGAAACGCCCGCACAGGGCAATTGGCCACGCGGCAGTAGTGGCAGCACTGACTCAGGCAGGGGTCGGCATGAACAAAAATCTCTACTTCGCTCTGAAAACCATGCTGGAGGGTTTCTTCAAAGAAATGCACTTCGGAATGTACCTGGGTCAGGTCCCAATAATAAGGCAGGGTCAGGTGGCAGTCGATATGCAGATCGGCCCCATATTTCTGTACCCGCAGGTTATGCACGTCGATCCAGTTGCGCCGTTTATGTACCGTCAGCAGGTTCACGACCCGGTCGAGGGTAGGTACGTCGGCCTCATCCATCAGGCCTGCCAGTGCCTGCCGGAGCAGTTGGGTGCCATTGTAAATAATCACGATGGCCAGCACCAGGGCCAGCACCGAATCAATCCAGCCGTAGCCCGTCCAGTAAATCAGTCCTACCCCCACCAGCACCGCCAGGCTACTCAGGCTATCGGTCAGTAGGTGTCGCCCGTCGGCAATCAGCGTCAGCGAGTCGGCCTGCCGCCCGTTGCTGACCAGCCGCCAGCCCATCAGCGCGTTCAGGGCGGTGCTTATGGCAATCAGTACTAACCCCCAGCCGAGGTTTTCGATGACTTTATGGTCGAAAAAACGCTGAACAGTTTCGTATAAGATGACCAGCCCGGCAGAGATGACCATTGCCCCCTCGAACCCCGCCGAAACAAATTCAATCTTGCCGTGTCCGTACGGATGGTTCTGATCGCGGGGTTGCCCGGCCAGGTAAACGCTATACAGCGCAAACCCACTGGCTGCTACGTTTACAATGGATTCGAGGGCATCGGTGAGAATGGCTGTGGAATTAGTCAGCAGAAAAGCGACCATTTTGAGCACCAGCAGCAGTATGCTCAGGCCCAGCGAAAGGCCCATCAGACGGTATTTGGTTTGCTGTACGGTTGCCATTAGCCAACAAAGATACGGGATTGGAAGTTAGTAGTTGATGGTTGGTGGTTTATGCTGCCCACTGATGCATTAGCCAACAACAAACCAGCCCTGACAAACCACCAACTACAAATGACAATCCCCTATCTTTGCCTGTATGAACGAGTCGCATAATCCCTGGCAGACACACTCATCGGCCACTGCTTACCAGAATAACTGGCTCACCATTCGTCACGAAGAGGTGACTACCCCGGCCGGTACCCCCGGTGTGTATGGCGTAGTCAGTTTTAAAAATAAAGCGGTGGGCGTGATTCCAATTGATGCCGAGGGGAACACGTACCTGGTAGGGCAGTACCGCTACCCCCTGAATGAATACTCCTGGGAGATTCCAGAGGGCGGCTCGCCCATCGGCACTGCCCCCCTCGACTCGGTTCAGCGCGAACTGCGCGAAGAAACGGGCCTGGAAGCGCGGAAATGGACAAAGATTGCTCGTATTCATACCTCCAACTCAGCTACCGACGAAGAAGGGTTTTTGTATATAGCCGAAGAGTTGGTGCAGGGCGACCATGAACCGGAAGAGACCGAAGACCTCCAGATTCGGAAAATGCCCCT
Organism: Cytophagales bacterium; assembly: GCA_038212815.1. GTDB lineage: Bacteria > Bacteroidota > Bacteroidia > Cytophagales > Spirosomataceae > JBBQUC01. The sequence goes on along the minus strand of JBBQUC010000074.1, from coordinate 5,402 downwards.
GGCCGAGGCCGTGCAGATGGCTACAGATGGCCGCATCACTGATTCCCTCTCGGTATGCGGCTTATTATTAGTAGCCCGCCTGCGGGGTATATAACCACAAATCACAAACTGAACCGATGCTCTTACCCATCTTATACGGTTTCTTGATAGGAGTTGCCCTTTGCCTGACGTTCGGCACCGTCTTTTTCGCACTTATTCAAAACAGCGTGGATAATGGCTTCCGGTCGGGGCTGAAAATTACGTTCGGGGTTATTGCGGGCGATACCCTCTTTGTGTTGGCGGCTTTGCTGGGAACAGCCTTTATTCCGCATGTGCAGGGGTTTGAGCAGATAATGGCCGTACTGGGGGTGGTTTTCCTGCTGGCCATTGGGCTGGTCAATATTTTCAAAGGCACTCCCCGGCTGGCTTACCCCAAAACCCGCTTTGGTAATTTTGTGTATTATTTTACCACCGGTTTTTTCCTGAACGCCCTAAACCCCATCAATTTTATCTCGTGGGTAACCATCGTGGCCTATATCCGGTCGCACCTGCACTACGACCTGCCCCAGCAGTTTGCGTTTATGGGAGCCAGCCTGGTGGGGGTATTTGCCACCGAAATCGCCATTGCCTATTATGCCAACCGGCTGAAGCGGCTGTTCACCCCTACAATTATCACCACCTTCAATCGGGTTACGGGCATTGTCTTCATCATTGTAGCCATCGAAATTGCCTACACCCGACTCTACGAACCCCTCATGGCGTTTATGAACTGGTAGCAGGAGCGGCTACGGCCTTACCCCAGCACTTCATACACCGTAACGGGGTTGGCTTTATTCTTCAGGCTGATCTCGCCCACCCACTGCCCGTTGAACGATTCTTTGATGCGGTTATAGGTTGGCTCATTCAGGAGAATCTGACCAGGTTTAGCTGCCGTCTGCAATCGCTGAGCCATGTTTACGGCATCGCCAATGACGGTATAGTCTAACCGCCGAAGTGTGACCGAGCCGATATTCCCCGAAATCATTTCGCCGGCATTGATGCCGATAGAGACCTGCGGTTGGAATGCGTGACCTTCCAGGGATTCGTCGGTAGCCTGATTGATCCGGGCACGCAGGGCCAAAGCCGCTTCTACCGCCCGGTCAATGTGGTATTCGCCCCGAAAGACGGCCATGATGGCATCGCCCATAAACTTATCGACGTGCCCACCCTGGGCAATAATTTCTTTCACCATCGCGTCGAAGTAGCTATTCAGCAATTTCACGACCCGGTCGGCTGATTCGCGCTCTGAGATACTGGTAAATCCGCAGATGTCGATAAACAGCACGGAGGCTTCGATGGTCTCATTGGCGGCCAGGGAGGTTTCAAACTCCGACCGGCTCATGAACGACAGCACCGATTCGTCCACGTACATGCGCAGAATGTTGTTTTCCTTAACTGCCTGCAAGGTTTGCCGGAGCTGGGCCACGTGCACAATGGTCTTCTGCATGGTGGTCTCCAAATCCTCAAAATTGATGGGTTTGGTCAGGAAATCGAATGCCCCCCGGTTCATGGCCGTGCGGATATTATCCATGTCGCCATAGGCCGATACCATCACGGTTTTGAGCAGGGGGTTCGTTTCAGTCAGCCGCAGCAACAAGGTAAGCCCGTCCATTTCGGGCATATTGATGTCGCTCAGTACCATGTCTATGTCGGGGTTGTCCTGGATGGTGGACAGGGCCTCGCTGCCGCTATGCGCAAACATAAACTCGTACTGTCGCTCCCGAATCTGCCGCCGAAACCGTTGTTTAATGAGCAGTTCGAGGTCGGTCTCATCATCGACGACTAAGATTTTAGCCTTCATACTACCTGTTTCAGTTTTTCTTTGAGGCTGGCAAAGTCAATCGGTTTATTCAGGAAATCATTGGCTCCCAGTTTCTCGGCCTGTTGCCTCGATTCATCATCGCCATAGGCGGTAATCATCATCACCACGGGCGGGGGTTTGGGGTAATCCTCGCGGATATGCCGCAACAACTCAAACCCACTCATGCCGGGCATGTTGATGTCGGAGAGAATCAGGATAATTTCAGAATGATGACCAGAGAGATAGGAGAGGGCTTCCTCGCCGGAGCGGGCGAAGTCGAAGTTTATCTCGCCTGCCCGGATTTCCCGGCGAAACCGCTGCTCAAATAAGGTTTGCACATCCACTTCGTCGTCAACAACTAATACTTTCATAAAAGAGGAGGGAGGTATGGGTCAAAAATAAGCATTTTAACCCATACCCGAACCCTTATCTTTGCCGACAAAGGAGACCCGTATGCTAAATTAATCCTAAATTCAGGAGACTAGCGTGCGAATACACTCTCCCCATAGGGGTTACCCATGCGGGCGAGAGCCGTGAAAATGGTAGGATGCTGCTGAATATAGGAAAGAACGGATTGACGGAATGAAATCCCGCTCCGTTTAGTGGACGTAGTCTGATGAAGGTCTTTATACGGGAATCGAATGGTTTGCATAAGCGTGTCGTTTGGTGAAACAAGGGTATATTGAATCAGGGATTCATTCCATACCGTATCACACAACCAACAAAGGATCAGTCTAAAAAGATTCTGACTTATTGAAATAGTACAATAGATGCCTATTAATTTGCATCGAATAGCTTCATTGTACCAAAGAAACTTTTTCTAGTGCAACGCCTGCTGCCCGAAAAAATAGGTTAACCCTATGGATAAGGCACCCCATTTATCTTTATTTTGACTACCCTGGGGGTTGCCATAAATGAATCCGCTACCCGTTACCCCCGCATAGGCCGTATTGTCGCCATCGACGGTGGCATCTAGTTTATCGGTATTGACGAAGGTAAACCGAAGATCGCCGAAGACACTGACCTGGCGGCCAAGGGGTTTCATGAAGCGCAGGCCAATGGGGTAGGCCCGCTCGCGGGTGAAGGTAACCCCCTGCGACCCGTGGGTAGTAACGCCGTTGCTGGAGTGGTAACTGAGTTCATCATTGCTGAACCGCTGGAGTTTATCCGTTTGCAGGTTGTATGCTTTGGCATCGAAGAAGATTAACCCCATGCCGCCATAGACCGTAAGGGATGACCGTTGCGGCTCGTTGGAAAACAGCCGCAGCAGGTTGATCGAGCCAGCCAGGGCCACCTGACCAAATAGCGTTTGCGCTCTGGAGTTATAAAAGACCTCCTGCTCGGCCCTGAGCCGACCTACATCGAGGAGTAACTCGGCGGCAATGACGTGGGTGAAGGGCAGGCTCAGGTGCATACCCGCCGAGAGGTCGGCGCGGGGAAACCGGAGGTCGCCATAGAGTTGCGAGGCCCCCAACCGAATGGAGACGGAGGCTGGCAGCGGGTCTTCGACCGGCTTGTTGCGGGCTTTGGGCTGAGCGAATGCTGGGGTGACTAACCCAATGGCCAGCAAAGTAGTTAACCAGAATAGGTAACGGTTCATTACGGAAGGGTAGAAGGGCTGAGAATGCCCAAAACTACAAGATTTCAGCAAGTTAACCCAATATCAGTGGCCAATTTTAATCCCATTGCCCCCATTTATGATGCGCTGGCTGCGCTGGTATTTGGGCAGTCGCTCCGGCGGGCACAGGCCCATTTTTCAGTGAATATTCCCCCTGAAGCCACAATCCTGATTCTGGGTGGCGGTACGGGGTGGCTGCTCGAAGCGGTACTGACTGGCTGTCAACCCCGGCAAGTGGTGTATCTGGAGCCGTCAGGCCAGATGCTTACCCTGGCCAAACGGCGGGTCGCCAGGCTGTTGCTGGCCCAACGGCTGGCCCAACGGGTCGAGTTTAGGTGCGGTACACAGGCCGCCATTGGGCCGCACGAACAGTTTGATGTGATTATGACCCCGTTTGTTCTGGATTTATTCCTGTCCACTACCCTGCAGCAGGCAGTACTCCCCCAGCTTTGGCGGGCCATGCACCCGCAGGGGCTACTGCTGGCTACCGATTTTGATCGGCCCAAAACCACGGGCCAACGGTGGTTGCTGTGGCTGATGTACCGATTTTTTCGGCTGACAACGGGTATCGAAGCGCGGCAGTTGCCCGATTGGGTGCTACTCCTGACCAACGCCGGATTCCGTATTGACCACCGCATGGCGTTTCGGAACGGGCAACTCTTGGCTATACAAGCCGTCCGAACAAGTTTGTCACCTCGGTAAACCCCTGCACATCATACCATTCCTCACCGCCAATGTTGAGGTATTGACCCTCGCGTTTGGGTGGTTTGAGCAGGGCGGCTTCGGGGTCATAGTCGTTGCGGTAAATCACGGCCATCAGGGGTTGCAGGTCGCTCCAGGGCAGGGTGCGGCTACGACTGCGTCCATTCTGGCTGATCTCGGCTTTCAGCGACCGTTCGGCAAAAGAGGCCCGGATGCGGATGTCGAGTTCGGTTTTGGCAGTCTGCTCGCGGTAGCTGATAAAAAAAGGGAGTTCTTTTTCGCCCGCTTCATAGGCTGCCTGAATCAATTCCTGAATGGGGTACATCACGTCATTCCGGTGGGTGGGGGTGCCCAGCCGCTGGCCATCGGCCAGTTCGACGGTGACCTCGAAAAAATCGTCGTTATCGGCTAGTTTCTCTTCATCGAAAGGCGACAACTCCAGGGTGTCGATGAGAGCATCCAGCGTTTGGAGCCAGACCGCGGGCAATCGGCCTGACCAGCTAAAATCGTCGTCGAGGGTAAACCCTTCGCCCGTAATCTCCTCTTCGTCGAGTTCGTCGCGGTCGGGGTAGGTGAGGGTAAGGTCCACCTGCAAAAAGCTGGAAAAAGCGGGCCTGGCCGTTAGCGTGTAGAAGTGCGCATGGGGAGCGGGGATAATGGCCGCCGTTTGGTAGCGAATCTGGAAATTTTTGAACATCAGGTGGTTAGTCGCTTATACAAATAGACACTTAACAAAGCTGCCCCGAACCCTACCCCGGTGCCAGCCAGCACATCGAGCGGATAGTGCGCCCCCACGTAAATCCGGCTGTACGACACCAGCGCGGCCCAGCCGAACCAAATGGCCATCCAACGGTATCGCTGACCGAACAGGAGCCACAGGCTCATGGCCAGTGCGAAGGTAGTGGCTGCGTGGGAGGACGCAAAACTATACAGCCCTCCACAGTCCAGGATTGGATGGATTACCTTCTGAATGGCTGGGTTGTGGCAGGGCCGCAGCCGGTGGGTGAGGGGTTTCAGCACGCTGGAAGTCAGTTGATCGCCCAGCACTACGGCTAGCACAATGGTGCCGAGCAGGCCCCACGCTTTGTTGCGGTATTGATACACCACCCAGCCCACCAGAAGTACATAGAGCGGTATCCAGTGATTGCGGTTGGTGACCCACACCATAATGGGGTCGAGCCAGGACGTATATTTCCCGTTAAGCCAGAGAAAAAGCCGGGTGTCGAGTTGGTCGAGCGTTTCACGCATGTTGATTTGGGCTAT
>JBBQUC010000073.1:0-12313 GCA_038212815.1 Cytophagales bacterium | reverse complement strand
GCTAAACTTGCCCGCCGGTATAAATTGCCGCTGGTGCTCGACATTCGGGATATATTTAGAGAGAACCTTCTGGCCGTATTAGCCAACCCTCTTCTGAAATGGGTGTTGAACCCCGTTCTGCGCCAAATTGAGCAATACACCTTTGGGTACGCGCAGCATATTAACCTGGTCTCGCCCGCCTTTGCCCAGTATTTCAGCGCGTATTCACAGGCTAGCTATAGCCACCATACTAACGGGATTGACGAGGCATTTCTGCACGCTTTACCTTCCCGCAAATCGGTTAAGCCGGTCTATACCCGCACCATTCTGTATGTAGGCAATATTGGCGAAGGGCAGGTGTTGCACCGAATTATTCCGGAAGTGGCCCGCCAGTTGGGCGATGCTTATCAGTTTGTAATTGTGGGCGAGGGTGGAGCTAAGCAGAAGCTAAAACAGGCTGTGGCGACATTGCCTAATGTGTTTGTACAGGAAGCGGTGAGCCGAGCTAAGGTGGCCGCTTTGTATGCACAGGCCGATTACCTGCTGGTACATCTCAACGATGCCGAAACCTTTGAGTACCTGCTCCCCTCGAAACTATTTGAATATGCCGCTACCGATAAGCCCATTCTGGCGGGTGTTGCCGGGTTTACCCGTCAGTTCATGGCGGGCCACATCGATAATTGCCTGTTTTTTCGGCCTGGCAATGCCGCTGAACTGGTGCAACTGCTGCGGCAAACCCCGTACAGAACCCAGGCACGCCCGGCGTTTGTGGCCCGTTTTCGGCGCGACCGGATTATGGCCAATTTAGCCCGGCAAATTCTGGCCACTATTCCGAGTGGGAGCCATAAGCCATTGACTCCATGAAAGCGATGTACTAGTGACCTGCCGCTCAGTAAATTAAATGGTATCGTACGTTATTAATGTGTAGCATTGCTGCACATTAATAACGTCTTATCTGCACCATGAAACTTCTTGACTCAGTGGCTAACGGGCTGTTGGCCCGTTTTAGCCCGTATCGGCTCTATCTTTTGATAGCCTCTATGGCTGTAGCCGCCCTTCTGGGCTACATCATTATTAAATTCCCGGCACATAACGACATTTATGCCCTGGCCGGTAACTATTCACAGAGAGGTTTACCCGAAGCAGTGACTACAAGTTGGGCTAATGCCCAGGTAAAGCTGTCTTATTCGTTAGTGGGTTTAACGTATGCTGAACTGGCCATTGATACTCTACTGTTCATTCCCTTCTACGCGCTAACGCTCTTACTCTGGGCGGGCTATTACGCAAAACAGTCACCAATTGCCAGCCACAGCTATTGGTTGACCATAGCCTTGCGTTGGCTGTGGCCCCGGTTGCTTCTGCTGATTGGGGTAGCCGCTGTTTCCAACCTTGTCGAAAATGTATGCCTGACAAGTTGGGTTGTTCTGAACCACCCTCCTGTTTCCGAAACGGCCATGACTGTTATTCGGCTACTTAAACTTGTGCCCATTGGGGTAGTATCTAGCTATGTGTTAGTGGGTTTTCTGATGTCGGAACCATTTCTTCTCTTCCTGAAAAAAATAGGCCGCAATGGGTGGTACGTATTCAAGCTCGTTGCCCTCAACAAATTTATCCGGTGCGGGGTAACTATTCTGCGGACTATATGGCCCATTGCCCTGGTCTTGTTGCTAACTTACCTGTTTCTCAACCTCATGGATCAGGCCCGCGACCTGCTCGATGCGCTAGTACATGACCCCAAATATTCAGTTTGCGTATTTGCATGCCTGCTGTTGTATGGCCTGGTGGTTTGGTATTCTACCCGCATCATTTTTATCCTGAAAGACCAGCGGCATCTGGTCGAACGGGTCAACGACTCCGATACAGACCATAAGGAATTACTGAAGATGGTGGCGTTCAAAAAAGAAACGGACACCTGGATGGAAACCCTACCCATTCATGCCGCTATCGATAGTAAAACCCTGCGGGCGTTCACCCGCTGGACTCCTGTGGTGCTGGGGGCTACCCCTTTCTTTTCGCTGATGGCAGCAATGGGGCAATTAGAAGAGACCTCCTGGCATCAACTTGCTCTGGTGATTGAGGTGTTTGTGTATGTGGCCATTGTACATCAGGTGAAAAATTATGTTGCCGGTCCCACCGCCGACGATTGTAACATTCATCCGCACTCGATAGATGATCTGTTACCAGTTCATAGACATGTCCTTCGACTTGCGTTAGCGGGGGTGTACTGCTGGTGGTACTGGCCTCGATATGGGTAACGAATCTGGCCATCAGCCGATTTTTTGGCCCCGTCTCTATTGTGTTTCTGGCGCTGACTATGTGGGTGATGATAGCCTCCTTGTTTACCTTTCTCGACTATCGGTATAAGGCTCCCTTCACGCTGATTTGTCTGCTGATTATGATGTTTCTCAACAACAACAATCACCAGATTCGTACCCTCAACATGACATCGGGCAGTTATTTCTCGAAAGACACGGCTACGCAACGGATACCAACCTACTTTGGGCATTGGCTGGATTCGCTGGTTACCTACCGCAACCAACGCAACTACAGCGATAAGACTATTCCGGTCTATTTGATTTCCAGCGAAGGCGGAGGCATCCGGTCGGCATATTGGACAGCCACCGCGCTGGCACAACTCACTAAGACCGAGCCTGATTTTTTCCGGCATGTATTTGCTATTAGTGGTGTATCGGGGGGCAGTGTTGGGGCTGCTGTGTTTACGGCGCAGTACCGCGATAAACTACTGAACCCCCGTATGCAGTTTGACCTGGACGCATTCTTTAAACGCGACTACCTATCGCCCCTGCTAACGGCTATGCTCATCCCCGATATGCTCCAGAAATTTTCCCCCGTTTCCGTCAATAGTGTTGACCGGGCACAATACCTCGAAGATGGGTGGGCCGATGCGTATCATGATACAGAGGTTCAGGCATTTAAACCCCCAATAGATCCGATTAAGACCGCTATCGACTCGCTATATTCGACACTTGATAAACCCTTTACCTCACTTTGGAACAACGATACGATACGGTATAGGCTACCCGTGTTGTTTTTAAATGCTACCCAGGCCGAAACGGGGCGCAAAGGGATTCTTACTCCCCTGGTCATTCGCGATGATCCGCACTTTGCGAATGTAATTGACATTCAGGAGGAGGTTTACCGGCATATAGCCCTTAAAACGGCGGCTTCAATCAGTGCCCGTTTCCCCATTGTTACCCCTCCTGCCACCATCCGGTCGTGAATGAACCAGGCACCGATGCGTCTAATTTTGTGGATGGCGGGTATCTCGATAATTCCGGCACAACTACGCTGCTGTCTATTCTGAGCAGCATTACCAGCACCCCAAAACTGATTGACAAATGCAAAAAAGCGGGCGTGGTCTTCCGCATTATTTCCATTAACAATTCGGTGGAACCGGAGCCAAACCGGCAGGTGAAAAGCTTGACGGGGCTATATGAAGTGAAAGCCCCACTGCTGGCTTTTTTTGAATCGTGGGATAATAGCAGCGATTATCGGCGGTATGCGGTAAAAGAATATGCTCGCGGCTTTGGCGGGGCCATTCACCCGGCCGATACAGCCCTGATTAGTTCGCAGCTATACAGCATCGACCTAAACCGGAGGACGGGCGTAATCCCGCTGGGCTGGGATTTGTCGGAGCAGGCGGAGGCCCGGATTCAGGAGCAGGGGCGGAAATTAAACCAGGTATTTAGCAGCGCGGCCCACTATCCGAATTTTCTGGCTGGGTTCACCAGAAATAAACAGCATCTATTACCCGGTGTCATCCCCACTCTCCTGCCGTCGGATGTTAGAGTGGCTAAAAAGTAGGTTCTGTTGCTTGTTTTAAGCAGGTGTTGGCAGGCCAACTAGTGTATAAGTAAAATATAGCGCAAAACTCTAACTTATTTTATGAAATCGCTTGGTAGTCTGGCAAGAAATAGGTAATTTTATCTGTTTAAACAACCCCTCGCATATGGCAAAATCTGATACGGCAACCGCTCCGGCGAGTGCCATGGACAGTAAACTTAAAGCACTGCAAACCACTATTGAGAAATTAGACAAGGCATTCGGTAAAGGCACGGTGATGCGCCTGAGCGAAACCAAAGTAATGGATGTCCCCGTCATCTCCACTGGCTCACTTGGTCTTGACCTGGCTCTGGGCATTGGTGGCGTGCCCCGTGGTCGCGTGGTTGAAATATACGGTCCTGAATCGTCGGGTAAAACTACGCTAACGCTGCACTGCATTGCCGAAGCTCAGAAAGCGGGTGGTATGGCTGCTTTTATTGATGCTGAACACGCATTTGACCGTAGCTACGCCGAAAAACTGGGTATTAACCTAAATACCCTGCTTATTGCCCAGCCCGATAACGGCGAACAAGCTCTTGAAATTACCGAACACCTGATTAGTTCCGGTGCCATTGATATTATTGTGATTGACTCCGTTGCTGCGTTGGTACCCAAAGCCGAGATCGAAGGCGAAATGGGCGAAAGCAAAATGGGTCTACAAGCCCGCCTGATGTCGCAGGCCCTGCGGAAAATGACGGGGGTCATCAGCAAAACCCAGTGCTGCTGCATCTTTATCAACCAGTTGCGCGAAAAAATTGGCGTGATGTTTGGTAACCCTGAAACTACAACGGGAGGTAACGCCCTAAAATTCTACGCGTCGGTGCGGCTGGACATCCGGCGGATTGGCCAGATTAAAGAAGGGGCCGACAATGTGGTGGGGAACCGCACCAAAGTGAAAGTGGTGAAAAACAAAATGGCTGCTCCCTTCAAGGTGGTCGAGTTCGACATTATGTACGGCCAGGGTATCTCGAAAGTAGGCGAGGTGCTGGATTTGGCCGTTGAGATGGAGATTGTGAAAAAAGCTGGCTCGTGGTTCTCATACGGCACCAGCCGCTTGGCGCAGGGCCGCGATGCAGTAAAAGACCTGCTGCTCGATAACCCCGAACTGATGGCCGAACTGGAAGGGAAAATCCGCGCCAAAATCAGCGACGACCAAAATGCCCTCCTCGACCCCGTTGGCGGAGTTGAAGATGATGGAGAGATTGATGATTAAGGATTGGTAGATGCTGGATAAAAAAGGGTAGCTGATGTAGTACATTGTGGCTACCCTTTTTTGTTCTATTTTTGTCTCTACATAAAAAATAGTCAGCCCTATGGTTTTCAAGGTTTTTATTACAAAAGCAGAGGACTGTTACATAGCAGACATTCCATCCCTTAAACACTGTTTTGCTGGTGGCGAAACTATAGAAGAGGCTATCGATAATCTGAAAGAGGCTTTGGAAGGAACGCTGGAAAGTATGAAAGCCCGCAATATTCCTATTATTGATGATAGCAATGTATTGGAAGTCACCCTACAAGTTCCTGATTCAATAGGTACTGGGCAGGGACTCCAACTGTTATCTGCCGCTTAATATGGATTTTTCCCCTAAACGAATACGCCAAATTCTGAAAGATAATGGCTGGGAACTTGACCGAATTAAAGGGAGCCATCATATTTATGTGAAAGGTCAAGAGAGTATTCCTGTCCCGATACACGGTAATCAAGACTTAAAAAAGGGTACATTTTTGGCGATTCTCAAAAAAACTGGGGCTTCTTAACCTTGCTAATACGGAACAAAAAATGGGGTTATATGTGTTTTGCACATATAACCCCATTTTTGCAAACAACAGCTACCGCTGTTCCATTGGTTTAAACTCGCGGAGGGTGGCACCGGTGTAAATCTGCCGGGGGCGACCGATGGGTTCTTTCTGGTCGCGCATTTCGAGCCATTGGGCAATCCAGCCGGGCAGGCGGCCAATGGCAAACATCACCGTAAACATATTGGTTGGGATGCCCAAAGCGCGGTATATAATCCCCGAATAGAAATCGACGTTGGGGTATAGTTTCCGCTGAATGAAGTACTCGTCGTGCAGGGCGGCTTCTTCCAGACCCTTAGCAATTTCCAGCACGGGGTCATTGACACCCAATTTGGCCAGTACGTCGTAGGCGGCTTTTTTGATAATTTTAGCGCGGGGATCGAAGTTTTTATAGACCCGGTGGCCAAACCCAAACAGTCGGAAGCCTGTGGCTTTGGCATTCTTAGCCATCTCGACATACTTGGCTACATCACCCCCGTTGTTCTTAATCTCTTCCAGCATCTCGATCACCTCCTGATTGGCACCACCATGCAGCGGCCCCCACAAGGCATTGATCCCCGCCGAAATAGACGAGTAAATATTAGCCCGCGAGGAGCCAACGAGCCGTACCGTACTGGTCGAGCAGTTTTGCTCATGGTCGGCGTGGAGGATCAACAGCACATTCAGAGCTTCTGACACCACGGGGTCAACCTGATACTCTTCAACTGGCAGGGCGAACATCATGTGCAGGAAGTTCGAGATATAGTCGAGCTGGTTTTTAGGGTAATTGACCGGGTGGCCCTGCGATTTTTTGAACGACCAGGTAGCTACCGTAGGCAGCTTGGCCATCAGCCTGATGATGTGCAGGTCGGTTTTGTCATCAGCCTTGTCGTCGTACGAATCGGGGTAAAAAGCACTCATGGCACTCACCAGCGAGGAGAGTACGCCCATGGGGTGCGCGTTGACGGGGAAGCCTTCAAAAATCTTCCGCATGTCTTCGTTCACCATCGTATGCCGCCGAATATCATTCTCAAACTTGGTGAATTGCTCCTGTGTGGGCAGTTCGCCATAGATGAGCAGATAAGCTACTTCCAGAAAAGAGGCTTTAGCAGCCAGTTCTTCAATTGAATAGCCCCGATAGCGTAAAATACCCTCTTCTCCGTCTAAAAACGTGATCGCACTTTTAGTGGCCCCGGTGTTTTTGTACCCCCGGTCTAAGGTAACGTAACCCGTCTGGTCACGGAGGTTCGAAATATCGAATGCTTTTTCGTGTTCGGTTCCTTCCGTAATCGGAAACTGATACGACTTTCCATCAACGGATAATTCAGCGGTATTGGCCATAATGGGGTTAAGCAACTAACGGATAGAGGATTAGATTGGACTGTAGTGAAGATGCCAACGAAAGTAGCATAAAAACCAAAACGGATGGAAATTTCGAGTGAAAAAAGGCGATTTTAGCCGTTTCTGATTGGTAAACGGGAAATTATATGAATAAGTTTTACTTGTAGCGTACCCCGCCCTTCATCACAAAGCGTACCTGCCGTACGGCACCGATGGCCTTGATGGGGTCGCCTTCAACGGCCATCATATCAGCCAGTAAGCCCGGTCTAATCCGGCCCCGGTCGGTGAGGTGAAACACATCGGCATTAATGGAGGTGGCAGATCGCAGCACGTCGAGGGGTTTCATGCCGTAGTCAACCATCAGTTCCAGTTCGCGGGCATTCTCGCCGTGGGGAAACACGCCCACATCGCCCCCGGCGCAGATGGTTACGCCTGCATCGAGAGCCTGTTTAAACGTGACCCGCTTTTGTTTGATCCGATCAGGTTCGGGGTCTTGCCCTTTTTTCCAGCCTCGGTACTGGCTTATGGCATCGCCAGCAGCCAGCGTGGGGCAAAGGGCCACATTATTTTTTCGCATCAGCGCGAAAATTTCAGGCGTACCAGCATCGCCATGCTCCAGGGTTTCGCAACCGGCCAAAATGGCCCGGCGCATTCCCTCGGCGGTGCTAGCGTGGGCTACCACCGCCCGCCCACTGCTTTGCGCTACCTCCACCATCAGCTTTAATTCCTCAATAGTAAAGGTGGGGCGGGCATCGGCCATCAGACCCCATCGGTAGTCGGCATATACTTTTACCACATCGGCCCCGTGACCAATCTGATTCCGAACGGCCCGGATCAGCGCGTCGTGGCCGTCGGCTTCTTCGGCCCCCTGCATCACAGTCACGTCGGGGCTGTATCCTTTGGGGGCGTAGGTGCCGGTGGCAATAATGGCGCGGGTAGCCACCACCATGCGCGGGCCACGAATAATGCCTTGATTGATAGCCTGTTTCAGCCCCACATCGTCATAATCAGCCCCCTCAGTACCTAGATCACGCACGGTAGTGAAACCCGCCAGCAGGGTTTTCTCGGCATGAACCGTAGCGCGGGCTACCCGCAGGGCACGCGGTTCTTTGAGAACTTGATCCTCCCAAGGGGTTTCATTATATGGGTGCAGCAGCAGGTGCGAATGCCCCTCGATGAGACCAGGAAGCAGGGTTTGTCCTTTCAGGTCAATGGCCTCGATATTGTGGGTGTTGATGGTATTCGTCGGGCCAACAGCCGCAATTTTGTCGCCCTGCACCAGCACTACCCAGCCCTCATGCAGGGTTTCGCCATCAAAGACACGGTCGGGCCGGAGCAAGTAGCTGGTAACGGGCGGTTGGGGTTGAGCCACTGCCAAGCCGGGCAGCGTCAGTAAAAAAAGGGAGAGAATAAAACGCATAAGAAGGGGAGTAGAGTCCAAAAATAATATATTTGTCGTGTGTATGTATTTCGATTTATTAGCTTCTGTAGTTTGTATTTGTCAGTCAGTTTAGCGGCTGCCCAAATGCTTACCCATAAGCAGCTTATCGGCACCTGGATTGGCGTACATACCGAACCCGACCTGGGCGCATTCTGCCCACTGCCTGCTTACCTGCACCTGTCGGCAGATAGTACCTGCCAACTCGGTATGGTTGACGAAAGTGAGCCACCTGTTACTACTACCTGGGCATTGCAGAGGGGAACTCTGCGGTTAGACACTGTTCATTACGCCCCCGGTTTAGTAACCCTGACCGGCGATTTACTCCGAATAGGGGTTCAGAAGCCCATGACTTTTCGGCGGTTTCAGAACGTGCCGCTCGATTCGTTCTCTACCCAAAAAGCCCTCAGCGGTCGTGCCTGGCAAACGGATAGCCTGGTGGTTCATCTTCATGTCAATGGCCGCGCCTGTCTGGAACACCGTACCACCGGGCAGCGCACGGTGCATAACTGGTCTATGGCCCGACAGCAGCAGTCATTGTTTCTGATTATCCGGGGCAATGCGGTCAATCCTAAAGGTAGCTATACTCCGCTATGGCAGGTAATAAATGTAGGGAACGGTCAACTACGACTTACCGGCTGGGATGGCCATACCCTTGTCACCCCTGTTTTTCGGCTCGGAAGGGTGCTGTCGGCTACAGAAGCCTGCCTGCCAGTTGGGTTTCAGACGTGCGATTATTGTTTTAGTACCCGGCGATGGACCACTGTAACCGACTTACCATCGAAGCATGATACCATTGCACAGATTCTGAAACAGCACTACCAACCCGTTGGCGGCATGGGGCAATCGGGTTTATTAAGGCTAAAGTGTACAGTCAGTTGTGGGGGCGAGTATAGTCTGGTAACGGTATATGGGGTCGATGAGGAGTACCAGGAACGAGCCTTTGCCCCCGCCATCATCAGGCAACTACTGGCTATTTTTCGCGAGCGGCTGGCCCCACTGGTGGTACCACCCGCCACCGAGTCGCCTCCCGTCGATGCCGATATTCAACTCACGTTTCGCCTGAAAGACGGAGCCTTAACCGATTTTTTCTGATGCACCGCTGGCTTTTGCTTTTGCTGCTATTCCCATGGACGGCCCCGGCGCAGTTTCGCCATATGTATAGGAGTAATGAATTTAGTGACACTTATCTACGTGAGATTTCCTGGCTTATGCGCGTGAATAGAGAGCCAGGAATGCTGTTTTTTGGAAACCCTAACCGGGAGCTAGCTAGTCTGGATACACTACCCCAAACGGGCGAAAACGTGCATCGGCGTGCTGTAATGATGTTGATAAAAGGCGATTATACAACGGCAATCAAGCTGTATGAGCAGAGCACACAACTCGATCCTAAACAGCATGGCTCCGTTGGCTGGATGTATTTGATGTCGTTCCGCGATTATACCCGCGCCCTGCGGCATTATGAAGCCTATGATGCCCTTACGCCCAATTTCGATGATACCGATGGTATTTCGCCGGTTAGCTATATGAAAGCACTGGCCTGGCGGGGTATGGGTAACCATGCCGAAGCGGTAGCCCAGTTTTCGATAGGGATCGACCAGCTTGAAGCCAAGCATGGAGCCGAGTGGGTCAATTACAAGCATTACGTAAGCCGGGCAATTAGTTTACTAGCGCTGGGTCGGGCAAGTCTGGCACTGACCGATCTGGACAAAGCAGCCCAAAATAATAAACAAAGTATGCTGGTACAGTATTACCGGGGTCAGGCATTTACTCAGCTTAACCGCCCCAACGAAGCCCAGAATGCGTATCGCGATGCGCTGTTTTTCTTTAGAAAAGCCCGTGCCGATGGGCGAAATACCACCGAAGACTACACCAATGGACTTTCGGAAGAATCCATCGAGCAGGCACTGAACGCTGTTAAACCCTAACCTATGTTGTCGTTTTATCGTGCTTTCTTTGTGTCTGTTCGGGTGTGGCTTAGCCTGCTGGCCATAGCTGGGCTGTTTATGCTGGCCTACGCACTGCCGGTGCTGTTTCCGGTTATGCAGGTTGTTCTACTGGTGTTTCTGGTGCTGTTGCTGCTGGATGGAATTGCCTTGTTTGGCCCGAGCCTGCCGGGCGGGGCGCAAAACAGGGCTTATAAAGGCCCTTTTTTTGCCCGGCGTACCCTGCCTGATCGGCTCTCGAATGGGGATGATAACTCCATTACGCTTTACCTCGAAAACCGCTACCGGTTTGCCGCTTCGGTCGAAGTCATCGATGAAATTCCAGTGCAGTTTCAACGGCGCGACGTATTGTTTCAACTCCAGGTAAAGGCGGGTGAGCAACGGGCCATTCGGTATGAACTACGGCCTACGCGCCGGGGCGAGTATAGTTTTGGGCAGCTAAACGTGTTTGTGCTGACCCCACTAGGCTTGCTGAAACGGCGGTTCCGGTTCGAGACGCAACGAGTGGTAGCCGTTTATCCATCGTTTTTGCAAATGCGGCAGTACGAACTGCTGGCTTCCACCAACCGACTCACCGAGGTAGGCATTAAGCGTATCCGGCGGCTGGGCCACAGCCAGGAGTTTGAGCAGGTGCGGCCTTACACGCGGGGCGACGATGTGCGCAGCATTAACTGGAAAGCCACCGCCCGGCGTACGGTAGGGCAGGAGGCTGGCCTGATGACTAATGCCTTCCAGGACGAACGTTCTCAGGCCGTGTATTGCCTGATCGACAAAGGCCGGGTGATGCGCTCGCCCTTCGCCGGGCTAACCCTGCTCGACTACGCCATTAATGCCGCATTGGTGATGAGCAACATTGCCCTATTGAAACAGGACCGGGCCGGTATTCTGACGTTCTCTGACCGCATTGGCCAACTGCTACCCGCCGAGCGACGGCCCGGCCATATCCTGAAAATTATGGAGCTACTCTACCGTCAGAAAACCCGCTATCTCGAAAGCGATTATGAAGCCGTGTATGCTGCCGTAAGGGGGCATATCCGGCAGCGGGGACTATTGCTGCTGTTCACCAACTTCGAAACTGTATCGGCCCTACATCGGCAGTTACCTTATCTGCGCCGACTGGCTAAAGATCACCTGCTGCTGGTTGTCTTTTTCGAGAATACCGAACTTCGCGCCCTGCTCGATCAGCCCGCCCGCACCACCGAAGAGATTTACCAGAAAACCATTGCTGAGAAGTTTGCGTTTGATAAGAAGCAGATTGTGAAGGAGTTACAGCAATACGGAATTCAGAGTATTCTGACTGCGCCCCAACACCTCACTGCCGATACCGTAAATAAGTATCTGGAACTGAAAGCGCGGGGCATGATCTAGTGTAAGTACCTAATTGCTACTCTATATTTACTTTATGGCGGCTTCCTATCTTACTAAAGACCAACACATATTAACCCAGCTTTGTCATCAATTCAGGGTAGAGAAACTCTATGCCTTTGGTTCTGTAACAACCGATCAGTTTCAGGAAGCCACGAGCGATTTAGATCTTTTAGTAGCGTTTGATAAAACACTAGCTCCAGAAGTTCAGGGTAGTTTATGCTTCGACCTACTGTTCGCGCTGGAAGATTATTTTCATTGCAACATTGATTTGCTTATCAACGCGCCTTTTCGGAATATCTATTTTGCTCAATCCGTTGAGCAGACAAAAGAATTGCTTTATGCAGCGTGACCTCCGCAAGTACCTGATAGATATACTTGTTCACCCGCCAAATTATTGCCCTACGTAATCTGATTATTCATTCCTGCGATTCAATCAATAACGTAATCATTTGGGCTGTTATTCACAACCACCTGCCCCTGCTAAAGACCGAAGTTGACCAATTGCTCAAGGCGTTGGGCGAAGGTGAAACGAGTTGACCCTTTTGTGGAATTTCTGTTTTTCTGCATCTATCCCTAAAAGTAAGCACTATGGCTCGTGGTATCGCCTTTCTGTTCGTGGTTC
>JBBQUC010000072.1:0-12314 GCA_038212815.1 Cytophagales bacterium | reverse complement strand
CTTGTTACCGGCTTCGTCCCCTTTGTAGTGTGTTTAGTTTATTCACCTACGCTTACGACTCACCGGCGGCTGCTTCGAGCACGGATTTGTATTTTTTTGCTGAAGGAGCTTCGGCAGAGTCAGCGTATTTTTCGAGGAGGGTATTGTAGGTATCCAGGGCTTTATCATTCTGTTTGGCCTGCTCATAGGCAAGGGCTAACTTCATGAGATAAGCTGGCGAGAAAAACTTATTGGGTTTGTACTCAGCAGCCTTTTGGTAATAGTCGGCAGCTTCGTTGTAGCTTTTCTTTTCCATATAGGCATCACCAATGAGGGCATAGGCGCGGGCCTGTACCAGTAGGTCTGACGAGCTAAAGGCTTTCAGCCGTTCGATAGCTTGGTCGTATTTACCCGCTTTAAGCAAGGCAGCACCCGCAATAAAGCTAGCCATATTACCGGCTTTGGTCGAGCCAAAATTATCGGCCACATTTAGCAGACCCTGTTGAGTCCCTTTGCCTTCGAGTGCCTGCTTCGTAGAATCGGCCTCATATTTATAGACGGCGGGGAACAGCGCAGTCTGTGCTTCTTCATCCTGCGAGTTCTGGTAGTAGCGATAGCCAAAAAACAGGGCTACCAGCAGCACCAACCCACCCGCTACACTAATAATTACGTTACGGTTCTTCTGGAAAAAATCCTCTGCCGACTCCAGCCGGTCCGCTAATGCGTCCGGGTCTTCCAAAAATTCCAGCCCCGTGTTTTTCTTGCTCATAGTTTACTTAGACAAAATGCATAGTTACAGGCGACTTCCCATAAAAACTATGCCAGTGTACGCACTTTAGGCTGCAAAATTAGGAATTTTCCGGGTCACAGGAAAGTATGCTTCCCAGAAAGTTTACATCTATTCCATCAAAAATGGATAATCTGGCTGCATATACACATCGCGGTAGGCTTCTTCGGCAGGGGGGTAGGGCGATTCTTCCGCAAATTTGACGGCAGCATCGACAATCCCCTTGATTTTCTGGTCAATGGCAGCTAGTTCGTCATCGGTGGCAATCTGATGTTCCTGAATCTGCGCCCGGATTTGCTCGATGGGGTCGCGCTGCTTATACTGCTCTACCTCTTCTTTGCTGCGGTATTTCTGCGGGTCAGACATGGAATGGCCCCGGTAGCGATAGGTACGAAATTCCAGAAACGAGGGGCCTTCGCCAGCGCGGGCGCGGGCAGCAGCGCGGCTAACAGCCTCGTGTACGGCCTCCACACTCATGGCATCGACTGGTTCAGAGGGCATATCGTAGGCCTCGCCCAGGGTATAAAGTTCGGTTACATTCGAGGTACGGGCTACGGATGTGCCCATGGCATAGCCGTTGTTCTCGACCACAAAAATAACGGGCAGTTTCCAGGTCATGGCCATGTTGAAGGCCTCATGCAGGGCACCCTGCCGCGTGGCTCCATCGCCCATGAAACAGATGCAGAGGTTTTGGGTTTTGTTGTATTTCTCGGCAAAGGCAAGCCCCGCCCCTACCGGCACCTGAGCACCGACAATGCCGTGGCCACCCACAAAATTCACCGACTTATCAAAAATGTGCATCGAGCCGCCCTTACCTTTCGACGAACCCGTCTGCTTGGCAAACAACTCCGCCATAATGGCATTCGGGTTGGAGCCGAGGGCAAGCGGAATGCCGTGGTCGCGGTAGGCAGTTATCCACTTATCATCTTTAGTGAGGGCTGAGTACGACCCCGACGAGCAGGCCTCCTGCCCAATATAGAGGTGGCAAAAGCCCCGAATTTTTTGCTGACCGTATAGTTGCCCTGCTTTCTCCTCAAACTTCCGCTGCAACTGCATGGATTCGTACCAATACAGGTAGCGTTCTTTAGGGTGCTGCGTTTTGGTGGCGACAGGGTTTTTTTTACTTGCCATGATGGAGAGAGTTATCAACGCCGGAACAATCGGACTGTATCTTTGTTGGGAAATAGCTGTTTGCCGGGCCTGCGGTGGCCTGCGAAGCCGCAAAATTACGCATTATCCTGAATTTACCTCACCGCCTGCGTGTGCGATATGTATCTGGAAAAACTCAGCCTGACCAATTTCAAAAACTACGACGATGGCCGGTTCCGGTTCAGTCCGCACGTCAATGTGTTGGTAGGACCAAATGGGAGCGGCAAAACCAACCTGCTCGATGCCGTTTATTTTCTGTCATTGAGCAAAAGTGCGTTCCATACACAGGACACGCAGACCATCAATCACCATGAAGACTATTTTATTCTGGATGGGCTGTTTAATCAGGCCGACCACCACACCCAAATTACTATTAGCCTCCAGAAGGGGCAGCGTAAAGTATTACTCGCCGATAAAAAACCCTATGAGCGCGTTAGCGACCACATTGGCCGGTTTCCGGTGGTGCTTGTAGCCCCGAATGATACCGACTTGGTGCGCGAGCATAGCGAAGAACGGCGGTACTTTTTCGACGGTGTACTCTCGCAACTCGATGCCGCTTACCTGGCCGACTACCTGAAATACCAGCACATTCTGAAACAGCGGAATAGCTTGCTGAAACTGGTTGCCGATCAACAGCGGCACGGTGGTCCCCCGGTCGATGATGACCTGCTGGATAGCTACGACGAGCCGTTGCTGGAACTTGGCTATCGGATTTATACCCGCCGACAGCAGTTTGTGGCGGAGTTTCTGCCCGCTTTCCGGCAGCATTATGCGTACCTCAGCGATGCCCGCGAAACGGTAGAAATTGGGTATGAGTCGGAAGTAGGCAAGCCGGGCTTTGGGGGCGAGTTTCGCCACGCCCGCCGACGGGATTTAATCTTGCAGCGCACCACAATGGGTGTGCATAAAGATGATTACGGGTTCTCGATAGACGGGGTCGCGTTGAAAAAATTCGGTTCGCAGGGGCAGCAGAAAACGTTCGTGATTGCGCTTAAACTCGCCCAGTTCGATCAGCTACAGGCCAGCAAGGTCATAAAGCCCATCCTTCTCCTTGACGATATTTTTGATAAGCTCGACGATGGCCGTATTGCCAAACTCATTCAGTTGATTGACGAAGGCGTTTTTGGTCAGCTTTTCATTACCGATGCCCGACCAGAACGCACGGCCCAACTGCTGGAAGCAGTGAAAACTGAGGTTGAGTTTTTCAGGATTGGTTGACAGGAACTGCATCAACCCATTTACAACCCATACAGCTGGTTGAACAACAGCTTAAACGTACCCTGTGCCTGCGCCCTAAATGTAATCTCCGGCCCAAAGGCGTAGAGCTTGCCGTTACCCACCGGTGCCTCGAAAGCCGCTACTCCATCCTGCAAATAAGCTTGCCCCCAGGCCCAGCCACTACGCAGGGGTTGATTGGTGGCAAACCACGCCAATGGTTTTACCTTGCCCTGAGCAATGGCCTGGGGTGATAATTTAAACACCGGGCTGGCATCGAAATACACATCGGTTAGGGTAGGCATACCCCAGGTGGCCTGTTGGGTGGAGTCGAGGGTGACGCGCAGGAGACTACCGGGAATATAGTATTTCTCGGCGGGCAGGGGACGTTCCTGTCCGGTGGCGGTCATTTCCATGAGGGCGTTCCTGACGGGTAAACCTAAGTGATACGCTAAGTTGGTACTCGTGCCGATGGTAACAACCGTGCCACCCGCTTCCATAAACGCTTTTAGCTGCGGCACCGATTTTTCGGCGGTAATTTTACCCAGCCAGGGCCGAACATCGGCGGGCAGTTCTTCTGCTTTGGGTTCTTTACCAGCAGCCTCGCCGTATTCGTTCAGGCGGGGAGCCGGGCCTGGTGCCGGAATAGCGCGGGTCACAAACACAATCACATCATACTTTTTAGCCAACTCACCCGCGTCAATCGTGGGCGCGTAAATTACCTCGGCAGGAAAATGGTACTGCTCCATCAGCATACGCACCCAACCCGAGGCCATCGAGCCACCATACGTATCCCAAAGGGCAATGCGCCGGGAAGTCAGTTTGCGGCTGAGAGTAGCGGGCCGTTTGGCGATACCTGTTGCGGTGAGGCCAAAGTCGGTAGCAGCTCTCTCGAGTACGGATTTGGCTTTAGCACTCGAAGGTACATAAAACGCGCCCGATTCTGTTGCTTGCCCGGCAATTCCTTCGGGCAACCGATATACCTCTACGCCGGCCTTGATAAGATCGTTAATAGCCACAAACGAGTTATTGGCGCGAGCGGGCAGCGTATAACCCGCCACCGACGTGCTGCCAACGGCTTTTCCTTTGGGCGACTGTAACTCACCATACGGCAGTTTCTCGAACGGGCCGCTGAAATCGACCAGAAATCGATCAAAGTGTACGCCCATCTGGTAAGCTAATGTCCAGCCAGCAGCATCGTAAGGGCGAGTAGGTGGCCCACCCGGATACGGAAAATCGTTGGGGTGATCCTGCGGCTCGAACATATCCAGCAGGTGGGGCCGGAACGATTGCGCCGTTTTTACGATGTATGACCCTGCCGGATATCTTTTTCCCGATACGGTAAAATCGGCGGTGGCGCGGTGAATCTGAATACCCGTGCGAATGAGCGCGTTCACAAACTTTACGGCTGTTGGGAAATCGGGCTGATTAGCGGTGATGATGTAGCCACGCGGGTCGCGCAGGAGACTATCTTTCAGCACCATATCGTAAAACTTAACTGGTATGCCACCACCACGCGGGTTCCCACTGGCTGAAGATGTAGCCGCAGGGCGCGTTGCTGAGTCAGGTTTTGGCTTTTTCAAGTCGTTCTGGTACGCCAGATTGATGGCATCGACCCGCTTGGGCGAGAGTGTCCAGTAATCGTGGCTGCCACGTTCAACGGAGTTTTTGCCCATCCGGTAAATGTTAAACAGCAGTTCGTCGCGGTGGCGGGCGGCATAATCCAGCACAGCATAGTTCAGCGAAAGCGAGTAATCAATGGATTGCTGAAACCGCCATTTTTGGGGCGTTACCGGAAACGGTGTGGCATTATTCGGAATGAGCCGCTGCGGTACAAGAGGTACATCTTCGGGGGTGGGGCCACCAATAATCTCAGTGAGCAGGCCAATCATGTTATGAAAATGCGTGGTGGTGCGCAGCCCCCCATTGTACCATGTCGAGAATACGGAGCCGTTGAGCCGGGTGTAGCCAGGTTTGTTTTCGGCATTCAGGCGGTTAATCATCGCTGCGCCCAGGGCATCGAGGCCCGTAACCATCAGCGGGTCAAACACATAATTGAACGGATCGCGGTAGGGTGGGCCAGCCAGCACCGAACCAGCCGGGCCGCGCTGATGGTGATTATACATAATCTGCGGTATCCAGTCTACAAACAGTTGCCGCCCCATATTCTGGGTTTCTTTCAGGTTCATGATGAAAAAATCGCGGTTGTTGTCGTGACCCGCATACTTCTCATAAAGCCGGGGCAGGTTTTCCAGCGACCGTTTTTCGGGTTTCGGTTCGCGCATATACCAGTTACTCACCAACTCCTGCCCGTCGGGGTTGGCGTGGGTGAGCAGAATAATGGTATTGTCCAGCACCCGCTGTGTGGCAGCATCCTGCCGACTGACCAACTGCCAGGCGGTTTCGATGAGCTGGTGCGTGCCTACCACTTCAGTAGCATGCAGCCCGCCGTCGATCCAAACCACAGCTTTTCCTTCGTCGGCGAGGGCGTGGGCCTGCTCATCGGTAAGCCCTTCGGCGCGGGCTAGTTTCCGGGATATTTCTTGGTAACGATCCAGCTTTTTGAGGTTAGCCGGGGCCGATACAATCAGCATGTACTGATGGCGGCCCTCTTCGGTGAGGCCAATATCGACCAGTTTAACCCGGTCTGACTGGGCAAGTTTTTTAAAGTAAGCTTCGGTTTGTGTGTAGGTAGCGAGTTGATAATCGTCGCCAATGGCGAAGCCGAAATGTTCTTTAGGCGATGGGATGGGTTGGGCCTGGGCTACCGATGCCGTACCGAGCAACGCGGCCACCAGCCAGCGGGTAATGAGTTGTTTCATGCCGATAGAATTGAGCAGAGGGGGTTGTATAGCTAAAAGGGTATTTGACGCTCAATTTACGCACAGAAAGGCTTATCTCACTCTGGCCTTTCGCTCTTCATACCGCGACGAGCGTTTAGGTAACCGCGAATAACGGTAATAGTGGTGATACCCAGGAAGAAGATAATGATGTACTGCACGTAATTAATAATTCCGGGGAACCGCTCGCCAAAATAGAACCCGCCCCCCACCAGCACCAGCACCCAGATGCCTCCCCCCGTGATGTTATAGACCAAAAACTGCCTGAAATTCATCTGGATAATCCCGGCCAGAATGGGCGCGAAGGTGCGGACAACGGGCAGAAAACGGGCGATTATAAGGGTCCAATTGCCGTATTTCTCGAAAGCGGCCCGCGTGGTTTCTATATTTTTGCGCTTAAAGAATAGTCCGTCTGGGCGTTGTTGAATGCGGCTACCAAAATACCGCCCGGTAGTATAGCCAATGAGTGACCCTACCACTGCCGCCCCAAAAATGCAGAGCAGTAGCAGCCATAGGGGCACGTTCAGCATGTGCGTACCGGCAAATACCCCCGTCAAAAACAACAGGTAATCGCCAGGTAGAAAAAATCCAAAAAAAAACCCATTCTCAACCAGAATGATGATAGTAATCAATACCAGCCCCCCCGTGCGGATAATCTCCTCCGAATTCAGGAGTGTATGGAAAAAGTCAACGATGTTGTGCATGACTTAATGGGTGAAACCGGGCCACCCGGTGGCCCGGTTTCACCCATTCGCTCTTTAGATATATTCCGCCAACTCTAGCCAGCGGTCTGATTTTTCGGCAATTTGCTGGTCGATGGCTTCAATCTCCCGCGCCCAGCCAATGAGTTGTTCATGATGCCCTCCTACTGTCAGTTGCTCCGTAATAGCGGCTTTCCGCTGTTCGAGAATGGCAATCTCTTTTTCCAGGGTATCGTACTCCCGAATTTCTTTGAACGACAGTTTCTTCCTGTCGCCATTCACTGCCGGAGAAACCGTAGATTGAACTGTTTGGTTCTTGCCAGTGTCGGCCAGGGTATGTCCGCTGCGGGTAGGGCCGTTGTTCCGCTCAGCTTTCGGGCGGCTGTCGCGCCACTCGCGGTAGTCAGTGTAGTTACCCGGATAATCGCGGATTTGCCCCTCGCCTTCCATCACAAACACATGATCGACCAGCCGATCCATGAAGTAGCGGTCGTGGGTCACAATAATCAGGCATCCGGGAAAGTTGAGCAAAAACTCTTCCAATACATTCAGGGTCGTAATATCGAGGTCGTTGGTTGGCTCATCGAGTACCAGAAAGTTGGGGTTCTGCACCAGCACCAGCAGCAGTTGCAGCCGCCGTTTTTCGCCCCCGCTCAGTTTGCTCACGAAGTCGTACTGTTTCTGGCGGTCGAACAAAAAATGGTGGAGCAACTGGCTGGCCGTTATGGTTTCGCCAGAGGCCATTTTCATCACCTCGGCCACATCCTGCACCACGTCGATGACCCGCTGGGTTTCGGGCAGGTTCAGTTCGGTTTGGGTGTAGTAGCCAAACTTCACGGTGCCACCCGTAGTGATCTTCCCCGAATCGGGCCGGATTTTGTCGGTGAGCATTTCGAGCAGGGTGGTTTTGCCCATGCCGTTTTTACCAATCAGCCCTACCCGGTCGAGCCGTTTGAAGGTATAATTAAAATGGTCGAGCAGCACCTTATCGCCAAAGCGTTTGCTTAGGTTTTCGACCTCCAGAATTTTGCTGCCCAGACGGGAGGTGCGGAGATTCAGGTCTAGCTCGCCGGTGTTGCGCTTGCCGCTCACTTTCTCCTGCAACTCGCCAAAGGCATCCTCGCGGTACTTGGCTTTCGTACCCCGCGCTTTGGGTTGCCGACGCATCCATTCCAGTTCCCGCTGAAAGGTATTGCGGTTTTTGGCCAGTTCAGAGGCTTCAGCCAGTTGCCGTTCTACTTTCTTTTCCAGAAAATAAGCGTAGTTACCCTTGTAGCCAAACAACTGACCGCTATCCAGTTCGGCAATCTGATTACAGACCCGATCCAGAAAATAGCGGTCGTGCGAGACCATCAGCAGCGTACCGTTGTTAGTTGTCAGAAAATTTTCGAGGTACTCAATGGCTTCGAGGTCGAGGTGGTTGGTTGGCTCATCCAGAATCAGCAAATCGGGGTTCTGAATCAGCACCCTGGCCAGGGCTACCCGCTTGCGCTGCCCTCCCGATAGCGACCCTACTAGCTGCTCCACATCCTGAATCCCCAGTTCGCCGAGCATCTGTCTGATTTGGGCTTCATAGTCCCAGGCTTCATGCTTCTCCATATCGGCCATAGCGCGTTCCAGAGCACCGGGATTATCGTGCAGTAGGGCGTGTTCGTAGGCCCGTACGGCATCGAGTTGGGCACTTTCTCCGGCCAGCACCACATCAATCACGGTCAGGGCATCGTTGAGGTCGGGTTGCTGATCGAGGTAACCGATGGTAATGTCTTTACGCACACTCACCAGCCCTTCATCGGGCGGCATGGCCCCGGCCAGAATGCTCAGTAAGGTTGTTTTACCGGAGCCGTTAGCCCCCACAATAGCCACCTTATCGCCCCGGCTCAGGCCGAAGGTCAGGTTGCGAAATAAATATTTATCGCCGTATGCTTTGGTCAGGTTTTCGGCTGAGAGGTAATTCATAAGGTATTGATAAGAACACAGATTGAGCAGATGAAGTGGATGTAAACAGAGTAGAAATCCTGTTTTATCTACCAATTCCGTTAAATCTGTGCTCCAATCTCTTTTTTTACAAAGGTACAACAAAGGAAATTGTTCGTACTTTTCGCTTTTCCTCGCAAAACAACCCCTTTTCGAATGCGCCTGCATCATTTCCTGCTTATCGGTTGCCTGGGCGGGTCGGCCACCACGCTTGCCCAATCGACCACGCCCCAATCGTACACCCAGATTATCAGCGGCTCTAACCAGACCTACCCCATGATTGGCATTCCGGGTGGCCAGTTTCTAATGGGTAGCCCTGCCCCCGAAAAAGGCCGCCACCCCGACGAAGGCCCGCAGCATATCGTTCAGATTGAGCCATTCTGGATAGGAAAATTTGAAGTAACCTGGGATTTGTACGACCTGTTCACAATCAAAAACATGGAGAAAGAGATGGCCACCCGTTACCCCGACGGTGCCGACCTGAGCAAAACGGATGCTACTACCCGGCCCAGTCCGGCGTATGTTGATATGTCGTTTGGCATGGGTCGGGAGGGGTATCCGGCCATTAACATGACCCAGTATGCGGCTATTAAGTTTTGCGCCTGGCTGTACGACAAAACGGGTATTTTTTATCGCCTGCCTACCGAAGCTGAGTGGGAATATGCCTGCCGGGCGGGTACTAAAACGCCTTATTCATTCGGTGCCGATGTGAAGCTATTAGGACAGTATGCCGTGTTTAAGGGCAATAGTGAAGGCAGTTATAAGAAAACCGGCACCAAAAAACCTAACCCCTTTGGTCTCTACGACATGCACGGTAATGTAATGGAGTGGACCCAGGATCAGTACCTTGCTAATTACTACACGCTGGTAGCCAACAAGCAGGTGAGCGAACCGTATGCGCCTACCACTAAGTTATATCCCCATGCCGTCCGGGGTGGCTCGTGGGACGATGACCCCACCGGGCTACGGTCGGCGGCCCGCACCCCCTCGGACCCCGCCTGGAAGGTAATAGACCCCCAAAGCCCCAAGTCTGACTGGTGGATGACCTCGGCTTCGTTCTGTGGGTTTCGGGTGGTGCGGCCGGTAAAAGTGCCAGATGAAGAGCAGATAAAAGCGTATTATGGCGTAAAGCCGATTAAAGATTATTGACAGGCTGCATACCGATTAATTCTGCCGAATCAATAATGGTTTGCAATATTCCCAATAATTCGGGGAGGTTCTGAATGGAATGGGTTCGATTCCCAATCAGCACATCGTGTTCCTGAAGCCGAAGAAACTGCCATTCGGTACCGGTTGTTACGCAGCCATACATAATGGGTACGGTTAACCCATCATTGCGGTTAAATACCTGTGCACCAATCATCTGGGCCAATGCCTGGCCCATACCCGCCAGCAGGTCCTCTTTTTTGGCCTCGACCATACAGAAAATAGGTGCTTCAACTACCATCCGGTTTGGTGCTTTGGCCAGAATATAATCGCATTCACCATTGAGCCCTAACAAGGGGTCGGCATCGAGCATGGCCCCGGAAAAAATAGAGATTGAGGCTGTATTGCGGGTATAGATTTCGAGCAGAACCGGGAAGATCAGTTTTTCAGACCGAATTTTTTCGCTGATGAGTGGAATGTTAGCCGCCAGACGCTGGGTTTCGAGCAGCCACGCGCTGGGAGCAATGGGGGTAGGGTTACTGAAAAGCGACCCCGTCTGCTCATTGATATGAAATACCCGTCGAATCTGCTGAAGTGAAAAATTGCTGTATGCCATGACTGGGTCGTCGATAAGGGCTAAAGATACCGCTTTTTCACCTTCTTTACACCTACCGTTTAACTCACCAGTTTCATGCCGTCGGCTAGGGTAAACACTTCTTTCAGGCACTTGGCGGTCAGCACGGCATCTTCGAGGGCATTATGAAAACCGTCTTCACGCGCCAACCCGAAGTGGGCGGCAATGGCGGTCAGGCTGAGCCGGTCGGGGGCTTTGCGACCATTGGCCCGCAGCACCCGGAACGTAAAATAAGCCAGCGTATGCAGGTCGAGAAGTACCCGCGAGTAGGGCCATTTCAGTTTCTCATAGCGGTAGGCTTCGCGTAGAAAATTGATGTCGTTAATCACGCTCTGTCCCGCAATGACCACATCGCGCAGATAAGGCGTACGATCCGTAATCCCCATCGGCACTCGAATCCCCAGGGTTGTGCATATCCAGGCTTCCAGTTCGGGCAGCGCGTCGTAAATCATGGGGGCGTCTTCCAGATCGGCTAGTGAAAGGTTATGCACCTCGGCAGCCGAAGCCGTAAACCCATCTTCATTTTCCGGGTAAACATTAGTCATGTATTGGCCCTTCTCGACCCACTGATCGTCGAATAAAACAGCACCAATCTGAATAATTTCGTTGAAGTCCGGGTCGGGGCCAGACATTTCGAGGTCGAGAACGAGGTAAGGCACGTTGGCGTTGGGTTGGTTTCCAGTCGGCGAAGTACGCCCCTGTCAAGCTAATTTACAAGCCAAACCTTAGTTCACCTTCACCAGGGTAGCGGTCATGGTGTAGGTACTACCGTTGATAACCATTTTGGTTCGGGTGGTGGCTTCGGTACTCGATAGGGCTGGAATTTCCCATACCTCATGGCTGTTGCTGGGCATATTCAGAATCACTTCAGTTTCATCGGCACTTAACGTCCAGGTGCCCGTTTCGCGCTGGGGGAGTGTAGGCGCACATTTGCTTTTGCCCTCATCGAATAGATAAACCCCATCGGCCCCAAAAATCTGGTAGTTATCGGTGAGGCAGGTTGAGTAAAGCGATAAGACGTTGGTAATGGCGATGCTGCCGACCATAATGGCTGGGCTGGCGGTAAACGTCTTTATTTTCCATTGGCCCCCAACCAGCATTTGGGCCTTGGTCGGCTTCGTGGTCTGACTGGAGTCGGGGTGGGCGTACGCTGTAAAAAAGCAGGTAGTCAGCATGATAGTGACCAGTATCCGAAGCGGTTTCATACAATAATGAGTTAAAAGATGCCTAGCTGATTGATGAATCAAAGCTACGCTGGCCTCCACTCCAAAATGCCGACACTATACAACTGGCTGGTTTGGCAATATATCCGGTGCGTTTGGGTTGAAAAGTGGCACTAGTAGCAACCGATTAAAAAAAGGTCGTTTATATTCCGAAAAATAGTACGACTATTTTTCAAGTCTGAAACAAACCCAGAGAGTTCGGCGTTTTACTTATAATCATGCTTACAAAGCCCTGGCGGAACTCCCGTCGGGGCTTTTTTAGTTCGCTGCCAACCCTTCCCTTTTTTAACTACTATGATTGCCCGAACCCCCACCCCGCCCTATTATGCCGTTATTTTTACCTCTACCCGTACCGAGGTTGATAAAGGCTACAGAATTACTGCCGACCATATGGTTGAACTGGCGGCTCAACAGCCAGGATTTCTGGGCGTAGAGAGTGCCAGAAACAGCCCGGAAAGCGGGGGGCTAGGCATCACAGTATCGTACTGGGAAAGCCTGGAGGCCATTAAAAACTGGCGCAACCAGGCCGAGCATACCCTGGCTCGCCAACAGGGTCGGGCGGAGTGGTACACCGCGTTTGAAACCAGAATCTGCCAGGTAGAGCGGGCGTATGGCTTTAATGCGGCCACCTAAACCCACTCAGTTTGCGCCATTTATCCCGTTACT
>JBBQUC010000071.1:0-12334 GCA_038212815.1 Cytophagales bacterium | reverse complement strand
CGTAAGGCCGAAATAACCCTGATCAGCAGCACGGGTAAAGAAATTCCCTGCCTGTTGTCAATGACCAGTCTGGGTCTGGATGAGGGTAGTTCGCTGAGCGTGATTCTGACCGATTTAACCGCTCAGAAGGAGGCCCAACGGCTGTTAAAGATCAACAACGAACGGTTAGAAAAAACCAATACGGCCCTCGAAATCAGCAATAACGCCCTCAACTTATCGAACGCCAACCTCCAGCAGTTTGCGTCTATTGCCAGCCACGACCTTCAGGAACCCCTGCGCAAGATTCAGCAGTTTGGGAGCCTGCTAAAACTAAATTTTGCCGATGCTGTTGGCGATCAGGGAGCTGATTGGATTGACCGGATGGAAAAGGCCGCTGTACGAATGTCGAACCTCATCCGCGATTTACTGGCCTACTCCCGGCTAGCTATCCCCATCGACGTATTTGTCGACCAGTCCTTGAACGATATTGTCACGGATGTGCTGGGCTTATTAGACGTGCTGATTCAGGAGACAAAAGCCGAGATTGATGTGGAAGAGCTAGGAAATGTGCCCGGCGAGGCTCTCCAGTTAACCCAGTTATTCCTCAATCTGTTCACCAATGCCCTTAAGTTTACTAAAACGGGCATACCACCCGTTATTCAAATTAGTCGCCAAACAGTTGACCGCAGCGAACTGCCGTGGGAGTACCAACTGCAAAGTACACATCAGCACTTTTGCGCCATTCGGGTAACCGATAATGGGATTGGGTTCGATGCGCACCAGGCCGAACGAATTTTTGGCACATTTCAGCGGCTGCACGGCAACAACCGTTACCCCGGCACCGGCATTGGCCTGGCCATTGTGAAAAAAGTGGTTGAAAACCACCAGGGGTTTGTGATGGCTCAAAGCCAACCCAATCAGGGGGCTACATTTACAGTGTACCTGCCGGTATAATTGGACATCAGTCCCAAGAGCAGCGACTATTTTTTCTTTCGGGCCTGCTTGTTTTCCTTCAACAGCTTCTTGGCCTCCTGATACTGAGCCGTTTTCCGTTCGGCTTTATCCATTACTTCTTTGTAGTAGTTCTGGGCTACGTCGTACTGTTTCTCGTCGGTGGCAATTTTGGCCAGCCCCAACAGCGATGACCAGTAGTAGCCCGCATTGAGTTGGTTGGTCTGTTTAGCAAACTCGATTGATTGCTGAAAGTATTTTTTAGCCTCGATACTATTGTGGTAAAAATTCTGGTTGATATAGGCCAGAATATAAGCCGCCGTGCGCCCGCTTACCCCCTCGTAGCCCGCCTGTCCACGCCCAATTTTGTCCAGAATACTTTTTGAAGAAGTTTCGGCTTCGCCCAACCGCCCGCGCACAAAGGCCGAACGGGCGTAGTATCGCTCGAAAAATGGATTGTCGGGGTACTGCTCAAACATGAACTTAGCCATCTCGTAAGCTTTGTCGTACTGGTTTTCCATACTATAAATCTGGAGCAGGAAATACCGGGCCTCTACGCGGGTATAAAAGGCATTGTTCGCTGTTTTTTCCAACTCTTTAATCCCCCGGTCTTTATCTCCTTTGGGGAAGAAGAACAGAACCGGTTTCAGCAGGGGGTAGTTTTGTGGAATCCACTGGGAATAGTAGTCGAAAAGGCCATCGCCGAAGAGGAGTTCGGGGTTGAGGTCACCATTGCCTTTACACTTATCGAAGTATTTAAGGGCATTGCGGCCTGCCAGCGTAGCTTTTGCCCATTTTTTCCGCTCCGAATAAATCCGCCCCTTAAACCCATAGGCCCCGGCCAGAAAAAAGGCTGGTTCCAGCTTGTTATCGCTGTTGTCGTACAGTTCTTCGGCCAGGGCAATGGTCGTATCCATGTACGCAATCATCTTGTCGTCGTAGTCGGTAACATCGGTGTTGGGTACAATTTTCCACCACTCGGCCATACCCATCAGAAAATACGGCATGGGGTGCTTGGGATAGCGCAGTTTCAGCCAGCGGAATTCTTTATCAGCTTCGTAAAACTTGTAGTTATACATGAAATTGATGGCCTCTGCCGATTCAATCTGCACCCCAGGGTGTTTCAGCAGGCCGTCGTATTTTTTATCAAATTCTGCCGGGTTGTACAGTTGCGCCTGGGCCAGATACCCCAAACTCGTCAGTACGGCCAGCAGGAATAATCGTTTCATTCGTTTCGTTGTTAGTTACTTGTTTCCTAGAAACGATTATTCCGGGCAGTCAGTTTATTCGGCCCATTTTTTTTGCCGCTTTACCCGCCTGCCGTACCTTTGAGTGTATGCTAACCATCCGCGATAAAACCTTTGTGCCGTTTATCGACCACGACTCCATTCAGGAGCGCATTGCTGAACTGGCCACCGATATTGACCGCGATTATGCCGACAGGTTACCGCTTATCATTGGCGTACTGAACGGAGCCGCTCTGTTTGTGGCCGACCTGCTGAAGAACCTGAGTATTCCCTGTGAATTGACGTTTATTCGGGTCAGTTCGTACCGGGGCGAAGCCACAACAGGTACTGTCAAGCAGATTTTGGGCCTTGGTGAGTCAATTGAGGGCCGCCACGTAATTGTGGTTGAAGATATAGTGGATACTGGCCTGACCATTGCTGAGGTATGCCGGCAACTCCGCGCCGAACACCCGGCCTCGCTGGCGCTGGCAACCCTACTGTTTAAGCCCACCGCCCTGAGAGAGACGATTAATTTACACTATGTGGGTTTCGAGATCGAGAACCGCTTTGTGGTGGGCTACGGCTTAGATTACGATGGATTAGGCCGCAATACAAAGGGTATTTATGTGCTGTCGGAGTGACCTTACCGATCTACTTCCCCCATCACTACGTCGATAGACCCAATTATGGCAACCAGATCAGCCAGCATAGCCCCCCGGCTGATCTCGTGGATGACCGACAGGTTATGAAAACTGCACGAACGGGCATGGCAACGCAGGGGTACATCAGCGCGGCCATCGGTGCGAAAAAAGAAGCCTAACTCGCCCTTGGCACTTTCGCCCCGAAAATAATAATCGCCCGCTTTAGGCCGGATTTTCTTGGGAACCATTGCTTGCGGATCAAAATCGCGGGTGCGGGCGTGGTCGGTGGTAAGCCGGTCGAGACACTGCTCAATAATCCGCAGCGACTCGTGGCACTCGCGTACCCGCACATGGGTGCGATCCCAGCAGTCGCCTACCTGCCCCATTTGCCCCTCGCCAATGGGAATAGCAAACTCCAGTTCAGGATAAACCGAGTAGCCATCGACCCGCCGGAGGTCGTAGCGCAGGCCGGAGCCGCGCAACATGGGACCAGTACAGCCGTAGTTGATGGCTACCGGTAGCGGCAACACCCCCACATTAGCGGTGCGTTTCACGAAAATCTCGTTCTCGATGACCAGTTGCTGCAACTCGGCAAGTTTGGGTTTCAGGTAGTGCACAAACTCGCGGCAACGTTCTTCAAACCCCACAGGCAGGTCGTAGAACAAGCCGCCTACCCAAATGTAATTATAGAGCATTCGGGCACCGCTTACCCACTCCAGCAGGCGTTGAATATGCTCACGGTCGCGCATGAGGTATAGAAATGGCGTGTAGGCTCCAATGTCGATGGCATAGGTGCCAATGGCGACAAAGTGGGCGGCTATGCGGTTCATTTCGGCCACCAGCACCCGGATGTATTCGATCCGCTTAGGGATGTCCCCTTCTATCCCCAACATTCGCTCAACGGCCATTGCCCAAATGTGTTCACCGTTCATAGCAGCCAGGTAATCGAGCCGGTCCACAAACGGAATGGTCTGGTTAAACGGCAGTGACTGCGCGTGGGCATCAAAACAGCGGTGCAGGTAACCCATGTGCGGCACTACGTCGATAACAATTTCGCCATCGGTGATGACTTCAAGCCGTAAAACCCCGTGCGTAGAGGGGTGCTGCGGCCCCATATTCAGGAGCATCTGCCCTTCCCCCAGTTGGTCGGGCTGGTGCAGGGTTGGCTCCGAAGCCCGAAAATGGCCCGGTGCGTACTCGTATTGGATGGTTTGCGGTAGTATCACAAGGGCAAAGTTCGGCTAAAGCATGAATATCAATGTATTTTACGGGAAAGATTTTGCACAGCTAGTTCCTTTTTTCTACCTTTGCACTCCGTTTAGAAAATACGTATAGCAATGGCTAAGAAAGGCAATAGAGTTCAGGTAATATTGGAATGCACCGAGCAGAAGACCTCCGGCGTTCCCGGCATCTCGCGGTACATTACAACCAAGAACCGCAAAAACACGCCCAGCCGCATCGAGCGCAAGAAATACAATCCGTTCATGAAGAAAGTAACCCTTCACAAAGAAATTAAATAATCGCTGAATCATGGCTAAGAAAGTAGTTGCTACCCTGAAAACGAAGGACAACGGCAAGGCATTCGCCAAAATTATCAAAGCTGTTAGGTCGCCCAAAACGGGGGCTTACACCTTCAAAGAAGAGATGGTACCCATCGACGATGTGCAGGCTGCCCTGAAAAGCTAGTTACCCTGTATTGCGTACTGATACACAAGGAAGTCCCAACAGGGACTTTTTTTGTTGATATGCTTGTTAAACGGTTATTTCGCAGAGTTACACAGCGGTAAGCAAGATTCGCAGAGAATTCCCTGTAGCTCTTTTACCGCTGCGAGATAATTCTTTACCTAAAAAACATGGCTCTGTTTGGTCTGTTCTCGAAAGAGAAAAAAGAATCGCTCGATAAAGGCTTGGAGAAAACCAAAGACTCGTTTTTCTCCAAGCTTGGCCGCGCCGTTGTGGGCAAAGCTAAAATTGATGATGAGGTACTCGACGAACTGGAAGACGTTCTGATCTCCTCAGATGTAGGTGTTGACACAACGGTTAAGATAATCCGGCGGATTGAAGAACGCGTGGCCCGCGATAAATACCTCGGCACCGACGAACTAGACCGCATTCTGCGCGAAGAGATTGCCGCGCTGCTTAGTACGAATCAAACTGCCAGTGCCGCCAACACTGACTTTGACCTGCCTGCGGGCAAAAAACCATACGTGATTATGGTGGTGGGGGTAAATGGGGTGGGCAAAACCACGACCATTGGCAAGTTGGCGGCTCAGTTTCATAAACGGGGCAAACAGGTAGTGCTGGGCGCGGGCGATACCTTCCGGGCAGCCGCCGTTGACCAACTCAAACTCTGGGGCGACCGGGTAGGCGTGCCAGTCGTTGCCCACGGCATGAACACCGACCCTTCGGCGGTGGCCTACGATGCCGTTAAGAAAGGCGTAGAGATGCAGGCCGATGTGGTGATTATTGACACCGCCGGGCGGCTACATACCAAAATTAATCTGATGAACGAGCTGACCAAGATCAAGCGCGTGATGCAGAAATTCCTGCCCGATGCCCCCCATGAGGTGCTGTTGGTACTAGATGGTTCGACCGGACAAAACGCATTTATTCAGGCCACTGAATTCACCAAAGCCACCGATGTTACTGCGCTGGCTATTACCAAACTCGATGGCACCGCCAAAGGGGGTGTAGTTATCGGTATTTCCGACCAGTTTCGGATTCCAGTGAAATACATTGGTGTAGGCGAAAAAATTGACGATTTACAGGTGTTCGATAAAACTGAGTTTGTCGATTCATTTTTCAAGAAGTGAGCGATTATGGCTATTGTGGCGTATTTATTTGTTATTCATTAAAGAACAATATGCGTAGCACCCCCGTCTTTCTAGCCTTACTGCTTAGCCTTTCCATACATGCTTTTGCTTACCCCCATCCCTATAAAAAAGCCCGTAAACCCACCTTTTTTCAAGGTATTTGCGGCACAGTACTCGTCAAACGCGGCAACCATATGCCCGACCCCGACCAGCCGCAACGCACCAACAATGGCCAGCCTGCTCAGCACGATGTACTGATTTACCAGTTGCTAAACATGAGTCAGGTCGATGCGGGCGAGAATGGGTTTATCAACTCCGTGCGCGATGCCCGGCCCATTAAAACGGTAAAATCTGGCAAAAACGGCAAATTTTGCGTTAGTCTGCCCGTGGGTCAATACTCGGTGCTGGTGCGCGAACCAAAAGGTTTATACGCCAACTTATCTGATGCCCAGAATAATATCAACCCCGTAACGGTGCAGAAAAGCAAACGGACATGGGCAACAATCTCCATTACGCACGAAGCCGTATTTTAGGCAATACCAATGAAAACCAAAGGAATACGAATCAATAAAATCAACATCGTTACGCTGGGCTGCTCCAAGAACCTGGTCGATTCAGAGGTGCTGTTTACGCAACTCCGGGGTAACGGCATGAACGTAACCCACGAGTCGAAGCGCGACGATGCCAACATTGTGGTCATTAATACCTGCGGCTTCATCGACAATGCCAAAGAAGAATCGGTGAACACCATTCTGCGGTATGTCGATGCCAAAGAAGCGGGCGTAGTCGATAAAGTGTATGTAACGGGTTGCCTCTCGCACCGGTATAAAGATGAACTTGAGGTAGAGATGCCCACTGTAGATGCCTGGTTTGGCACCAACGAGCTACCCCGCCTGCTGAAAACCCTCCGCGCCGATTACAAACACGAACTGGTAGGCGAACGATTATTAACCACCCCCGCTCACTATGCCTACCTGAAAATTGCCGAAGGCTGCGACCGACCCTGTTCCTTCTGCGCCATTCCACTCATGCGGGGCAACCACGTGTCCCGCTCTATCGACGAGTTAGTGACCGAAGCCCGCTCATTAGCCCGGCGCGGAACTAAAGAGCTGATTCTGATTGCTCAAGACCTGACCTACTATGGCCTCGATCTGTATAAACAACGCAACTTAGCCGAGTTGCTCAGCCGCCTGAGCGATGTTGAGGGGATCGACTGGATACGGCTCCAATATGCTTACCCATCGGGGTTTCCACTCGATGTGCTGGAGGTAATGCGCGAGCGACCCAATATCTGCAAGTACCTGGACATGCCTCTGCAAACCGGCTCTACGGAACTGCTGAAACTCATGCGCCGAGGCATTACCCGCGAGAAAACCGAACACCTGATCGAGACCATTCGAGAACGCGTACCGGGCATTGCCCTCCGCACCACCCTGATTGTGGGCCACCCCGGCGAAACAGAAGCCTTATTCGAGGAAACCCTCGACTTTGTGGAACGGATGCGGTTTGACCGGCTGGGCGTGTTTACCTACTCGCACGAAGACCAGACGCACTCGTTCTCCATGCCTGACGATATACCAGCCGAAGTGAAGCAGGAACGTGCCGATGCCGTTATGGAGGTACAGGAGGGTATCTCGTGGGCCAATAACCAAACCAAAATCGGACAAACGTATCCAGTACTGTTTGACCGCAAAGAAGGTGGCTACTTCATTGGCCGCACCGAAGCCGACTCGCCCGAAGTAGATAATGAGGTGTTGGTCGATGCCAGCCGTCACTACGTCAGGCTCGGCGATTTTGCGAACGTAAAGATTACCACCGCCGAAGAGTTCGATTTATACGGCGAGGTGGTGTAACCAATGTAATTACTGGCGGTAAGGGTTTTTTGCGTATTTTCGCCTTGCATTTTAACTGCTCAACCGGCTCCTTTCTGCCTTACCTATGAAGACCCTTACCAAACGGTTGCTGTCGATTTTCATTCTCCTGCTCGTCATTGGGGTAGCTTTCTACCCCAAACTAAAACCACTGCTGAAAGTGGATGCTACTAAACCCGATGCCCCTTCGGGAAATACGGCCGTGGCTCCATCGGCTGGGAGTGGCACCAAAGTAGCGGGCGTGATGAGCGCAACAGGCGGAAGCCCCAAAGCCCCCGTCGATATTATGGTGGTGAACAGCCAATCACTATCCGACAAGATTCTGACTACCGGCACCATTATTGCCAATGAGGAAGTGGATATTCGCTCGGAAGTATCGGGGCGAGTTACGGCCATTAACTTCCACGAAGGGCAGTATGTTCGTAAGGGCAGCAACCTCCTGCGGATCAACGATGTGGACTTGCAGGCGCAGCTTCAAAAGTTGAACTTCTCGAAAAAACTGGCCGAAACCAACGAGGCTCGCCAGAAAAAACTCCTTGAAAAAGAAGCCATCAGTCGGCAGGAGTACGACATTGTGCAGACCAACCTCAACTCTGTTCTGGCCGATATTGAGAACCTGAACGCGCAGTTGGCCAAAACCATCATCCACGCGCCTTTCGATGGCACCATTGGGCTGCGGCATATTTCGGTGGGTAGCTATATCTCGCCCGCATCGCCCATTGCCACACTAACCAACATGAACCCCGCCAAAATTGACTTTTCGGTGCCTGCCAAATATGCCCGGCAGGTGGGGCGGGGTAGCCGGGTGCAGTTCACCGTTGAAGGCTCCAATGCCCAGCGCATTGGCACTGTCTATGCCGTTGAACCCAAAGTTGACCCCGCCACCCGCACCCTGCTGCTGCGGGCTGTTAGTCCCAACCCTAACCATGCGTTAGTACCAGGGTCCTTCGCCCGGATCGAACTGGTACTCAGTGCGCGGGGTAATGCCATCAGCATTCCAACGGAAGCCCTGATTCCTGAACAAAATGGCCAGAAAGTGTTTGTTGTACGCAACCACAAAGCCGAGTCTGTTCCCGTCGAGATTGGCCTCCGCACCGACCGCAGCGTCGAAATTCGTAAAGGCTTGCATACTGGCGATTCGCTCATTACCTCTGGCATTCAACTGGTAAAACCCGGTGGCGAAGTGGAGGTACGTATGGTTAATTAATACAACATGGCTAATCTCTCAACAACCTCCATCCAACGCCCGGTTCTGGCAGTGGTGCTTTCTATTCTGATTCTGGTTTTTGGCGGAATCGGGTTTAATTTTCTCGGCGTTCGGGAGTTCCCGAGCATCGACCTGCCCGTAGTGACGGTGCAGACCACCTATGTCGGAGCCAACGCCGACATTATCGAGTCGCAGATAACCGAGCCACTTGAAGAAAGCATCAACGGTATTTCGGGTATTCGGACGCTGACTTCCAGCAGCCGCGATGGACGCAGTACCATCACGGTAGAGTTTGAACTCAGTGTCGATATTGAAGATGCGGCCAACGACGTGCGCGACCGGGTGAGCCGCGCCGTTGCCACCCTCCCGCCCGACATTGACCCGCCTGTCGTGGCGAAAGCCGATGCCGATTCAAACCCGATTTATTTTATGCAGTTGCTTTCCAAAAAGCGCACACTGCTCGAAATCAACGACATTGCCGTGCGCCAGTTTAAGGAGCGGTTTCAGACCATTCCGGGGGTAAGTTCGGTGCAAATCTGGGGCGAAAAAAAATATGCCATGCGGCTCCGCATCGACCCGGTTAAACTGGCCTCCTACCGGCTCACTGCCATTGATGTATCACAGGCATTGGCCAAGCAGAATATTGAACTGCCCTCCGGCTCGGTCGAGGGCAACACCACTGAACTGACCGTACGAACGCTGGGCCGACTCACCACGCCCACCGATTTTGATAACCTGATTCTGAAAGAGCAGGCCGATCAGGTAGTAAAACTGCGCGATGTGGGCTTTGCCGAACTGGCCCCCGAAGTAGAACGTACCCTGCTGAAACGCGATGGGGTGCCGATGGTGGCCATTGCCATTATTCCGCAACCGGGAGCCAATCAGATCGAGATTGTCAACAATGTCTATAAAAAACTCGACCAGATTAAGCGCGACCTGCCGCCCGATATTACCACCCTGCTTGGTTTCGATTATACCCGGTTTGTGCGCAACTCTATTTCGGAGGTAGAGGAGACCATTGGCATTGCCTTCGCGCTGGTTGCCCTGATTATTTTCATCTTCCTCCGCGACTGGCGAAGTACCCTTATCCCGCTCACGGCCATTCCGGTGTCGTTGGTAGGTGCGTTTTTCATCATGTACGTCTGTGGTTTCTCCATCAATGTGCTGACCCTCTTGGGGATTGTGCTGTCTATTGGCCTGGTAGTCGATGATGCCATTGTGGTGCTGGAGAATATTTACGCCAAAATCGAGGAGGGGATGACTCCCTACCGAGCGGCTGTGACGGGGTCGGCAGAGATTTACTTCGCCGTTATCTCGACCACCGTAACCCTGGCAGCGGTGTTTTTGCCGGTTATATTCTTGCAGGGCATTACCGGGCGGCTCTTCCGCGAGTTTGGGATTGTAGTGGCCGGATCGGTCATTATCTCGGCCTTTGTCTCGCTGACACTTACGCCTATGCTGTCGGCTAAGCTGCTCAAAAATAGGCACCGGCAACCCTGGCTATATCGCGTTACGGAGCCGTTTTTTGTCTGGATGATTGCGGGGTATGAGCGTACCCTAACGGGGTTTCTGCGGTTGCGGTGGCTGGCCTGGGGCATCATGGTAGCTATGCTGGGCATTGTATATGCCCTGATTAAAACCAACGCTATCCCCTCCGAACTGGCCCCACTGGAAGACCGGGGTGGATTCCGGATTCAATGCACCGCACCCGAAGGAGCCACCTTTGAGTATATGCTGCATTTCACCGACGAGGTGGCGGGGTATATCCGCAAAAACTACCCTGAAAGCGAGATTGTGGGGATTACTGCGGTTACAGCTCCTAGTTTTGGCACGGGTGCCACCAATACCGGCACGGTGCGGGTTATTCTAAACGAAAAACCGCCCCGGACAAAAACCCAGACGCAGATGGTGGATGAGCTAACCCCCGTTATCAAGAAGTTTCCCGGTGCCAAAACCTTTGTGGTGCAGGAGCAAACCATCTCGACCGGCCAACGCTCTGGGGCGGGCCTGCCGCTCCAATTTGTGATTCAAGCCAACCAGTTCGAAAAACTGCGGGGCATTCTGCCGGAATTTATGAAGCGGGTATCTGCCTCCGATAAGTTTTCAGCTTCTGACGTGAACCTGAAATTTACCAAACCCGAAATCCGGCTCGACATTGACCGGGAGAAAGCCATGAACATGGGCGTATCGGTGCAGGATGTTGCTCAGACCCTACAATTGGGCCTGTCGGGTAGGCGGTTTGGGTACTTCATTATGAACGGCAAGCAGTATCAGGTCATTGGCCAGATTGACCGCGCCGACCGTAACGACATTACCGATCTAAAATCACTATTTGTAAAAAATAACCGGGGCGAGTTAATCCAGTTGGACAACCTCGTGCGCGTGAGCGAACAGAGTACGCCCCCCACCTTGTTCCGGTACAACCGTTATTCAGCGGCTACGGTCTCGGCGGGGTTAGCCAAAGGCGTATCGCTGAGCGATGGCATCACCGAAATGGAGCGCATTGCCAAAGACGTACTTGACCCCTCATTCAGCACCGCGTTAGATGGCACCTCGAAGGAGTTCCGCGAAAGCTCATCGAGTTTATATTTCGCCCTGGCCCTGGCTCTGTTGCTCATTTATCTGATTTTGGCCGCCCAGTTCGAGAGTTTCGTTGACCCCATTATCATTCTGCTCACGGTGCCGCTGGCCATTTGTGGTGCGCTACTCTCTCTCTGGGACTTTGGACAAACGCTGAACGTATTCAGTCAGATTGGCATCATTACCCTGGTTGGGTTAGTGACCAAAAACGGCATTCTGATTGTAGAATTTGCTAATCAACGCAAAGAACATGGCCTCAGCAAGTTTGAAGCGGCTCGTGAAGCAGCCGTATCGCGGTTCCGCCCCATTCTAATGACCAGCCTCTGCGCGGCCCTCGGCCTGTTGCCCGTTGCCCTAGCCCTCGGTGCCGGTTCCGAAAGCCGCGTCTCAATGGGTATTGCCGTGGTCGGTGGCCTAATCTTCTCCACGGCTCTCACACTCTACGTCATTCCGGCCGTGTACACCTACCTGTCCAGAGCCGTAGTGAAGCGGGAGGAAGAAGTGGGAGAAATGGCGTAACCGGTTCACCTCTCTTTTTTGTCTTTCCGAAAACTCGTTTTCAGGTCAAATCCTTTGGCCTCGTAGCGGGTCATGTTATCGGGATTGGTGTCGGGTTGTAGGTCAACGGGAGTTAGCGCGTCGTAAATCTGCATGAATGCCTGCTCGGGAGGCATTATCTGTGGAAAGCCAATGGACGCAAGTTGGATATTGACGAAGTATGCTGTCTGAAAGTTGGATATTGACAATGTACGATCCATTTCCAGCACAACAGGAGCCTTGAATACGGTATTCCGTTCGGTAGCTTTTGGCCGGTTATTCCGTTCAAAAGACCTAAACCCCCGGTCAAAGTAAGATAGGCCAAGCGTATAGGCTCCGGCTATACCGCGATTATCTCCAGG
Organism: Cytophagales bacterium; assembly: GCA_038212815.1. Classification (GTDB taxonomy): domain Bacteria; phylum Bacteroidota; class Bacteroidia; order Cytophagales; family Spirosomataceae; genus JBBQUC01. Next base: position 167 of record JBBQUC010000071.1, on the reverse strand, counting down.
CCGAAGTACGGCTGTTGCCAGGTCATGCATGGCTTTTAGGTCGTACAAAAACGCTCCTTCATGGTAAGCGAACCGATAACGCAGGCCACAGAAATGAATAGCCATAAAAGTCGTCTGACTAAATAATTCAGATACGTCTGCTTTATGCGGCCCAACTAATTTATACC
>JBBQUC010000070.1:0-12356 GCA_038212815.1 Cytophagales bacterium | reverse complement strand
GACGCGCTTGAACGACAAACTTTTATTAGTGAGTCCACCCGTACCATCATTGGCGTACCCAAGGAGTTGAATTTGCAGGCTGGGATGTTGATTCATCAGGGTGGCCACTTCGCCAATAGCAGCTTCAGAGCCGGGCACCAGCGAGAGGCTCCCTGGCCGAAACGTGATACCGGTAAGGGGAAAAATACGCCCTTTCCGCGTGGTCGAATCACTTAAATAAGCGTTAAGCTGCTGGGTCAGATTTCCTTTGGTAGCTATAGCCGTAACAGAGATGGCCGAAGAAGACACCGAACCACTCCCTACGCCTGCTGAAGTGCGAATGCCAGCAGAGTCGATGGGAACTGCCAGCGAACGGGCTACCGTATCGGCCTTGATGGTATCGGTAAGCGGCACAGACTCATCGACGGTTTCGCTACTATCGTATTGCTGCGTGTTCTGCCAGATGAAGTATCCACCAATGCCCACGGCAGCTACCAGAAAAACCCCAATGGCCCACTTGGCCAGCGAGCTATTATCTGTACGCTCTTCATCAGGTTCATAAACCGCCTGCTGGGGTACGTACCCCCCCGTCGACCGCCCCGATGCGGCTACTGGCACAGCACTACGAGCGGGCGTAGCCACGCCCGCCATAATGTTGCGGATACCCATTTTATCCACCAACTGAGGCATAAAATCATCAGGTACGACAGTCAGAAAGGCATCACGCTCCTCGAAAAGCGCGGTTGCCAGCGTATCAGCATCCAGTTTCTGGTCATGCACCCGTCTGCCCAGTACATCGAGCATCATGGTTGTTACCAGGCCCAGGAGCGATAGTGCCGATGAATTCCGAATACCTGCGTAACTCGAAATCATGGTGCCGATTGAGCTTTTCATGGCAGGCAACAGGTGGCTAATTACATCATTCCCGTGGGTGATTACCGTATGGGTCTGGGCCGGGTCGCGGAGGGTAGCGGCTAAGTTACCGGTTAGGCTACCATCGTACTGACCTTTTTTGAGGTGATTATACAGTTGATTAACCCCTATTTCGGTGGTAGCGCGTTTTAAAAAACCGCCAAACGTTGTATAAACAAGCCCCTGAAGAGCTTTCGTTGTCTTATCAGCAGGTTCGCCGACGTATAACGCAATTTTAGCGATTACATCGGCACTGAGTAGTTCTTCGAACTGGGTAAACAAATTCATATACTTGGTAAACAATAGCAACCGTTCCGGCAAAGTCGCAAACACAAAAATACAGATTCCAGCACTTTATCACCGGTAATTATTCAATTACCCTTAAAATTAGGTAGATATTGGCAGAATCAGCAAAATATCCAGTAAAAATAGCTGTCACCGCTTTGGCAGTTGCTCAAGGGCGGCCTGATATTCACCCTCAACCGCCCGCAACCGTGACTGACAAAAGGTAATCAGTTCGGTAGCCTGCCGAATAGTTGCAGGTAATTCATCGAGCGGCACTTGCTCGGTTTCAATATCATCGACCAGTTGGGTCAGTTGATCGTAGGCTTCCTGATAGGTCATTTGGCTACAAGTACGTTTATAAGTTGACTGGCAAATTGCACTTGCACCGTATCGCCAGCCAGTAAGTTATCAGCACGGGTCTGAATCCGTCCATTTTTAAGTACCAGTGCATACCCTCTTTTTAATACGTTGACCGGATCGAGATGTCGGACAGTAACGGCCATTTCAGCAAGCTCGGTATGTCGGCTTTTTAAATAAGTATGCCCCACATAGCGCATCCGCTCCGTTTCGCGGTCCAGGTTCTCGCGGGCAGCCAGCAGGTTCTCGCGGGCAGCCACAATCAGCCGGTCGCGCAGGTGCAGGCAACTTTCTTCAAACTGCCGGTTATGGTCGATCAGGAAGTTAGCGGCTTTGGTAGGCGTTTTCACACTTTCGTGGCAAAGCAGATCAGTGATACTTACGTTGCGCTCATGGCCAATGCCCGCCAATACGGGCAGGCGGAACCCCGCTACGGCTAACCCCAGCATGTAGGTATCGAACGACCCAAAATCTAATTGAGAGCCGCCCCCCCGCACAATTACGACAGCATCATAGGGCACTTGGCTGGAATCTATAGCCGCAAGCTGAGCACAAATGGCTCGCTCGGCACCCTGTCCCTGGATTTGGGTAAAGTATTCGTCGATCTGAAACTGATAGGCCCAGGCGTTGTTCGTCAGTTCATGCCGAAAATCGCGCCAGCCGTCAGAATTTGGGGCCGTAATAAGGGCAATTCGTTGCCAGACCGACGGGCGGGGTAACAACTGATTTGCCGTAATATAATGCCCATCCTGCTGCCAGATCAGGCCGGGGTGGTCGCGCAGGAGACCATCTAAGATAGCCTGCCGGTCGCGCTCCATATTACCGAGGGTGTACGAGTGGTCGATCCGAACCACCTCTAGCCGAAGGCCATACACGGCATGAAACCCCACCGTTACCAGCAGCAACACCTGAATATTACGGGCAAATGCTACGCCCGTTGCCGTCTCAAACTCGCGGATAATCCCGTAGTTCTTCCGCCAGATGGCAGCTTCCAGCTTGGCCGTAGTATCTTTCCGCCCCATCGGGCCATCTCCCCGCTCTACCAGCGTCAGAAAACAGTAATTCCGATCGGGGTAGTTTTTAATGTCGCTCGTCTCGGCCACTACCCATACCGCTTTCTGCCCAAACGCCCCGTCCACCACGGCCTCCAGGGTATAAGCAAGATCAGAGAGGGTAATTGGAGTCATAGCTATTTTGCATGATACACATCGCGAAGCGTTCGATCATTCACTAATTCACACAATGATTAAACCCCCTCGAACTGGCGTAAGAAGCGTACATCGTTTTCGAAGTATAACCGCAGGTCGTTGACGCGGTACTTGAGTTGGGTAATGCGTTCTACGCCCATACCAAAGGCAAAGCCCGTATAGTCGTTCGGATCAATGCCGCAGTTGAGCAGTACATTGGGGTCAACCATGCCCGACCCGGCAATCTCTACCCAGCCTGAATGTTTGCAGATAGTACAGCCACTACCGCCACAAATCTGGCAAGAGATGTCGATCTCGGCACTGGGTTCGGTAAACGGAAAATACGAAGGCCGGAACCGAATCCGGGTGTCTTTCTCGAACATCTCTTTCACGAAATGATAGAGTGTGTCTTTCAGGTCTTTAAAGCTCACATTGCGATCCACATAAATGCCTTCGACCTGATGAAACTGGCAGTGTGCTCGTGCCGAGATGGCCTCATTTCGGTACACCCGCCCTGGCATAATCGACCGCACAGGGCTAAACCCCTGGGTAGCCGCTTTCTGCTGTTCCAGTAACCGAATCTGCACATTGGAGGTGTGGGTACGCAACAGCACGTCGGTTGGTGAGTCCGCTCCGGCTTTTTCAATAAAGAAGGTATCCTGCATCTCCCGCGCCGGGTGATTATCGGCAAAATTCAGGGCACCAAAGTTGTACCAGTCGTTTTCGATTTCGGGGCCGTCCGTCACCGTAAAGCCAATTCGCTCAAAAATCTGGATAATCCGCTGACGAACGAGGCTTAGTGGATGCTGATTTCCGAGTAAATTTGGGATAACGGGCAGGGTTAGATCAACAGCGGGGCCACTGGCACGGGCAACCTGCTGCTCCTCAACTTGTTGGGTGAAGCCATTCAACCGTTCCTGTGCCAGTTGCTTCAATTCATTAAGGGCTTGCCCTACCGTTCGGCGATCTTCGGGTGCCACCGTTTTCAGCCCCTCAAACAGTTCAGTCACAATTCCCTTTCGGCTCAGAAACCGCAGCCGGTACTGCTCCAGTTGCTCTTTTGAGCTAACGGTATAGGCATCAATATCTTGATAAACTTGCTTTACTTTCTCCAGCATATAGCACCAGTAGCAATGGGTAATGAGCCGCAAAGATACAAAACTTGCCGACTGCTTTGGGCTGATTGTTGCCCCATAGTTTACGAGAGCAACGTTATGGGCCAAAGGTCTATTTATCTCTCTAGCCCATAACTACCTCATCATCAACTTAATTCAACACTCATTAACATCTTTCATTTCTCATGAACACTATACTCGGCGATTCACTCTTTGACCACCTGTCCATGCCCTTCCCCAAAAGTGTGGAAAAAAATACCAGTTCTATAGGCACCCAAAAGCTGCTCATCCCTTTTTTTGACCGGAAGCGCACCGTTACAGTCGATGAGATTGTACGACTGGAGGGCTGTGGAAATTACACGAATTTTTTTCTGAAAGACGGAACTAAAATGCTGGTTTCCAGAACGTTGAAAGATTATGAAACGCTGCTTGACGGACACGAATTTGTACGTGTACACAAGTCATGCATCGTTAATTTAGGGTTTGTTCGGAAGTTCTTTGTGAAGAAAGAAGGGGAACTTGAACTCTCTGATGGGCAACAGATAAAGATTTCCCGTCGTCGGGCACAGATGTTTATGGATCGTATCCGCGATTTCCGCCCCATTGCCATTAGTTAAGCACGTACAAGACGGGCCGGAAAGCCCGTAATTCACTTTGGGGAGGAGTACGTAGTTCTACGTGTTGTGCCGGGGGAATTCCCCCGAAATGAAGTCAAAAAATACGGTTTAACCACCTGATTAGCAATACATTGATCCATAAAATCAATCCTTGCTGGTCAGGTGGTTATTTTTACAGGGTAGGTGGTTTTGGTAACTTTGTTCTATCAAAAAATCAACAAACACAAGAACAACGCACTAAAACTCCTTTACAAATATGAAAGCGCCTATCCTATCATCTTACGCCGACCACGCTACAAGCTTAACCCCACGCCCTAATTTTCCGGCTGCTTATCAGCGTAGCGAACAACGCTTGGCCCTCCCCTACCTGAATCGCACCATCATGGTCTCGGTCGATGATATTGTCTGTTTCCAGGGCGAAGGCAACTACACCTTCGTTTGTACCCGCGACAAAAAGAGGTACCTGCTCTCGAAAACGTTGAAAGAGTTTGAAAAAACACTCGATACCACCATGTTCATTCGTATCCATAAGTCATACATTGTGAACCTGGCTTATACCGCCTATGGCGACCGCGAGCGGAGCCTGAACCTGGCCGATGGCCGTGAGGTAACCATCTCCCGTCGGCGACTAACCGAAATCAATAAGCGGCTGAGCCAGTATCGGCAAAGGCTGCTAAATTAATATACCAGAATCTTGATATTTCCCCAATAATAACCCATTCTTAAAGAGTAAAAGTAACACAGCCCCTTAAAAGAAGTAAACCGAAGGCCGGTCTGATGCTGTCATGGATAGCATCAGACCGGCCTTCGGTTTTGTAGTAACCAATGGCTTAAAATAACCGCAGGGCCAGGGTTACCTGCCAGGAGTTGAGTTTCTGGCTAAACTGCGCTGTTGAGTTGATTGGGCCGAGGTTGACAGCGGCAATATCGGATATACTGCCCTCGTGCCGCACATCGATGCCGAGTTTGCCGAGGTCTAACCCAACCCCTACCTGATACCCATAATAGGCTTTAGTCCAGGCATCGTTGAGGGTGCTGGATGAATATTGCTTCAGCGCATCCTGTAATCCCTGGTTATCATTGATGCGGAACGAGAGCAGCGGCCCGGCCACTACCCGAATTGGGCCACCTTTGATTCCCAACAGAATGGGCACATCGAAACTAGTAACTTTTACATTGACCGTGCTGGTAGTTGGCGTGCCATTATCGGTACGGATAATATCGAACGAGGCCGCTTTAGTTGAATACAGTAATTCGGGCTGGATGAACAGGTTTCTACCAAACCGGGTATAAATGCCGAATGAGGTGCCCGTGCGGCTATCGTAACTCTCCTTTAAGTTATCGCTGATGGTTTGCCCATTGACATTCACAGCGGGTGAGCCATTGGCATTGAGCCGGGCGGTAGCAAACTGGCCGAAGCTAAGCTTAGAGAGATTAACACCCCCTTTCAAGCCAATTTGAAACTGGGCAAAAGACAGGGCAGGTAGCGCGAATAAACAGGTGAGCAGCAGTATTTTTTTCATAGCGATTGGTTGCTTCGTGAAACTGTTGTGATAACGAATGGCCCGCCAGTACGGTATAAAAATAAGGTTGATTTTGACGGAACGGGCCGTTTTCGAGCCGTTGTCCATGCCTATACCCCACGCTCGCTCCTTTTTTTCATGTATCTTTACAACCAAAATTCCCCATGGCGAACCAACTTAAATATAAACGGATTCTGCTCAAATTGAGCGGAGAGGCTCTGGCAGGCACCAATGGTTACGGCATCAGCCCGGACATTCTCGACCAATACAGCCAGGAAATTGTGCAGATAGTGGGCATGGGAGTCGAGGTAGCCATTGTAATTGGTGGTGGTAATATATTCCGGGGTATCACTGGCGAACGGTCTGGTATCGACCGGGTGCAGGGCGATTATATGGGTATGCTCGCAACCGTCATCAACGCCATGGCTATTCAGAGTTCGCTAGAACGGCATGGCCTGTTTACCCGCGTGATGTCGGCCATAAAAATGGAGCAAGTCTGCGAGCCGTACGTGCGTCGGCGGGCCGTGCGCCACCTCGAAAAAGGCCGCGTGGTTATTTTTGGGGCCGGTACGGGCAACCCCTACTTCACGACCGACACAACCGCCAGCCTGCGGGCCATAGAGGTTGAAGCCGATGTGGTGCTGAAAGGAACTAAAGTGGATGGCGTTTATACCGCCGACCCTTTTAAAGACAAAACTGCCACCCGCTATAAAACCATCACGTTTCAGGATGTGTACGAAAAAAAACTGAGTGTGATGGACATGACAGCCTTCACTCTCTGCCAGGAGAATAACCTACCCATCATTGTATTCGACATGAACCGGCCCGGTAACCTCATCCGCCTGGTGCAGGGCGACGACAATATTGGCACCTTAATTACGGTAGATTTACCAAAATAAGTGTAATTGGCAACTGGTAAACCAGACTTACATGGAAGAGATTGAACTATTTCTAGACGATGCAAAGGATACGATGGAGAAGGCGCTCAAGCACCTCGCCATCGAACTGAATAAAATCCGGGCGGGCAAGGCATCAGCCGCTATGCTCGATGGTATTCAGATTGAGTATTATGGGCAACTGTCACCCCTCCACAACGTGGCTACCATTAACACCCCCGATGCCCGAACCCTGGCGGTAAAGCCGTTTGAAAAGAAGCTCATCAATGAGATTGAAAAGGCCATCCGCAACGCTAATCTTGGCCTTAACCCCATGAACGATGGCGAGTTGATTCGCCTGAATATCCCCCTGCTCACCGAAGACCGTCGGCGCGATTTGTTAAAGAAAGTGAAACAGGAAATCGAAGTAGCGAAAGTAAATATCCGAAACATCCGTAAAGACACCAACGAAAGCATTCGGAAACTGAGCAAAGACGGCGTATCGGAAGATGAGATCAAGCAAGGTGAAGAGCGCGTTCAGAAACTCACCGATGCCTTTATTAACCGCATTGACGAGACCCTGGCTACCAAAGAGAAAGATATTCTGAATGTATAGGGGCAAATTGCCTGAACCGTACCTACTGGTTTACCCCCTGGCAGGCAGGTATATATCAAAGCGGGCACCTTTGTTTAGCTCGCCCGTAGCGGTAATGAGGCCGCCATGATTCTCAACAATTTTCTTGACTATAGCCAGGCCAATGCCCGTACCATTGTATTGCTCCCGGCTATGCAGTCGTTGAAATACCTGAAAAATCCGCTCGCTATACTGCGGATCAAACCCAATACCGTTGTCGGAGAAAATAATGTGGCAGTAGGTTTTTTCAGGCACTAATCGTTCATTGTTTAATTCGCTGCCGGTTAAAACCCGGCAGCTGATACGAATGTGAGGCTGAACGGCGGGATTTGAAAACTTGAGCGCGTTGCCAATCAGGTTGTGCATGAGTTGCCTGAACTGAAAGACAATAACGGGGGCAAAACCCAGTTCGGTCGTATCCAGGGTTGCGTGTTTTTCGTCAATGGTCTCGCTCAGTTCGCTCACTACTTCGGCAATAATCAGGCGAAGATCCACCGTATCGAGCGTTCGTTCAGCAGTATCCAGCCGGGAGAAATCCAGCAAATCCCGGATAAGCTGCTGCATTCTGGCGGCTGCTATCTGCATCCGCTGAAAAGAATCTTTCCCCTTGTCGGTTAAGTGTTCTGTAGCCAGTACTATGCCGGCCAGGGCTTGTATTTTACGCAGGGGTTCCTGCAAATCGTGGCTCGATATGTACGTAAATGATTCAAGCTCTTTATTCATTCTCAGCAACGACACATTTCGTTCGCCAAGCGTTTCGTTAGCCTCCCGCAGTTCTTGGGTTCGCTGCACTACGGCTTTTTCCAAGGCTACTTTCTGCTTCCGTTGCTCATGGATTTCGGTATTGGTGCCTATCCACAATTGCACGGTTCCGTTTTCATTTTTCTGCGCTGATCCCAGGCTGAGGTGCCATTTATAGTCGCCCTCGCTATTACGAATCCGGTGTTCAACCTCAAAATCAATGCCGGTAGTAATAGACTGTTGCCAGCGACTTTTGCTTCCGGCCCAATCGTCGGGATGAATTACGCTCGCCCAACCCCAGTCTTTCAGATCGGCAAAGGTAAGTCCGGTGTACGTGAGCCAGGTTTGGTTAAAATAATTGGCGTTACCTTCCGCATCTGCCGACCATACTTTTTGCGGCATAAAATCGGCCAGATAGCGGAATTTGGCTTCGCTTTCTTCAATTTTTTTCGTGGCATTCAGTAATTCCGTCACATCAAACCCGATATTAATCGCTCCGGTTACTTCGCCTGATAAACCGAATTCTGGTTGCGGATAGACCAATATCGTTGACCGGCTTCCATCGGGTCGTTCAATAATAATTTCTTCGCCCAGAATAGCGCGGCCTTCCTTAATGGTAATGGCCATTGGACTATCCTCTGCCGAAAGCGGTGAACCATCTGGTTTAAACAGTTTCCAGGAGCCACACCACCGTTCTTTTCCTAACACAGGGCTACGTCCCCACGTTTTTACGGCAGCGTCGTTATAAAAAAGTATATAGCCCTGCGCATCGCAGGAATAAACAGCCGCTGGCAGGCCAACTACCAGATTTTTGAAGTGTTCCCCACTTTTCAATAGCACTTCTTGGGCCTCTTTCCGTTCCGTAATATCTTCGATAGACAGCAGAATAAATTTCTGGGTGCTATACTCCGTAAGTATTTCACGGGCATTCAGCAGCATGATCCGCTTCCCAATGTTTGGGAAAGTATGTATTAATTCAAAATCATTGATTGCTGATTTTTCGGGTAGAAGTTTTTCGAGCAATGTCCGCAGTTCAGGAATATCCCATTGCTTGTGGCTCAGTTCGTAAATCAATACTCCTTCTATTTCCGGTTCATATACCCGGAATGTTTTATAAAAAGTCTGGTTGGCCGTTTTTATCCGCAGGCTGGCATCCAGCACTAGCAGCGGCTCCCGAATGTTACTGATAATAGCTTCGGCATAATCGCGGGCGGTTGTTGCCTGCACATTCAAACTTGTCATTTCCTGATTTGTTACCAGTAACTCCTCATTGGTACTCTGGAGTTCTTCTTTACTGGTTTCCATTTCCTCGTTCAGGCTCTGTAATTCTTCACTGCCGCTCAATAGCTCTTCATTGGCACTTTGCAGTTCTTCGTTCACAGCTTCCTGATCTTCGGTAATGCTGCGCATGTCCTCGCGGGTTTGGGACAGTTCCTGCTCTAATTGCTGGATACGCAGGTCTTTTTCGTCTTTGGTCGCGGTTGGTTGATTGCCAGGGGTTACCGGGGGTGTATCGGCTGAATTTGTTTCATGAAAAAGTACTAAATAATGGGGTTCAATGGTGTTGGGCAGCGGGATGACCTCGATAGAAGCCGTACGCAACAAACCGTTCATCGACAGCGAAATGGTGGCTTTACTAACCGTAACTTTCTCTTTTTTTGCTTTTTGCAGCAGGCTGCGCAGTTCAAACGCCAGCCCGTGCTTGGCCATCAGCAATAAATTATGCGTGGGTTTACCCGACAATTGCTCCAGGTAATTGCTGGTATTACCCCGAAAATAAACGATGTCCAATGCCTCATTGACAACCACACCGGCAGGGGTATATTTACTGAGAATAATATCATCTGCTTTTTTCTGAAAATCGGTGATCATGATTTCGTTTTTGGGTTTGGCAGCGGGTACATGTTGTTCACTGCTCCCGTTTGCCAGCAGCATAAACCTACCCGGAATATCTTTGCGGATGAACAACTTTTCAGTTTTGGCGGCAGCCGCAAAGTGGTCAGGTACACTACTGATGGTTTCTGATTTACCCAGTAGCAAAAGTCCTTTTGAGTTTAAGGCATAATGAAAGGTGGTCAGGGCTTTTTTTTGCAGATAGGGTTCCATGTAAATCAGCACGTTGCGGCAACTGATAACATCAATTTTACCGAAGGGTGGGTCTTTCAGGAAATTGTGGTGGGCAAACACACACATATCCCGCACCTGCTTAATTACCTGATAGCGGCCATCGGTTTTTTTGAAGAATTCCTGTAGCCGCTGTGGGGATACGCCCTCTATATCGGCTTTTGTGTAAATACCGGTGCGGGCTTTCGCAATAGCGCGTTCGCTCAGGTCGCTCGCAAAAAGCTGTACCTGTTCGCGGCTATTGCCTAACAGTTCGGTAAAGCAGATAGCTAACGAATAAGCTTCTTCGCCGGTGCTACAACCGGCTACCCATATCCGTATGGGTTGGCCAGCCGCTTTATGTTGAATGATGAGCGGAAAAGCCGTTTCGCACAAGGCCGCAAACGTTTCAGGATCGCGAAAAAATTCCGTTACCGGAATCAGCAGGTCCTGGTATAGGGCATCCTGCTCTGGTTTGTTTTTTCGCAAATAATCCAGATAGTCAGCGGGTTGTTCTAGTTTATTGATTGCCATCCGGCGTAGAATTCGCCGACGAACGGTGGTTTGTTTGTAATACGTAAAATCGGTTCCCTTGCGGATACGCAATAACGAAAGCATTTGCCTGATGGCATCGGTAGTCTGCGCTACTAGTGAGGCATCCCTGCCTCTGTTAATAGTACTGGTTATTTCCAGCAGTTTTTGGGGCATTTCTGCCGGCAACAGCACAAAGTCAACTACCCCAGCCTGAACGGCACTGTTGGGCATCCCCGAATACCCAGCCGAGGCCTCATCCTGCGCCAGCGTAATGCCGCCATGATTTTTAATAGCTTTCAATCCTTTTGTGCCATCGCTGCCCGTGCCTGATAACACCACGCCAATAGCATCGCTTTGATGCACCTCGGCCAATGAAGCAAAGAAAAGGTCGATAGGCAGGTTGAGTTCACTTTTTTGGCTACTGCGGGGGCTTAGCTGCAACAAGCCATCGTTGGCCACCAACATTTTGTTGCTGGGCAGAATATAAATATGGTCAGGCTCTACTTTAATATCATCCGATATTTCCAGCACCGGAATGGCCGTCACTTTTTGTAGCAGTTCGGGCAGCAGGCTTTCGTGCGTAGGGGCTAAATGCTGCACCAGCACAAAGGCCATGCCCGAATCCTCAGGAATGGCTTCCAGCAACGCCTTAAACGCACTTAATCCACCTGCCGATGCCCCAACCCCCACTACAGGAAACAGGTTGGGCGATTTCATAATTGGGGGCGATTTCATGATTGGGGGCGATTTCATGGGTGTCTGCTCCGTAAATCCCCGGTCAGCACAAAGTTTTCTTTTGCCGGTTGGTCGTTACTTCCCTGTATAATCAAGGTAAGTGCCTGCTCAATAACATTTTTGAGAACCAGAAACTGGGAAGGCTTACTGATGTAATACGTTGCCCCGCTTTTGTACAGGCTGCTGATTACCCCCTGTTCCGACGAGGTAGAGAGCATGAATACCGGAATCTGATTTAGGGTATCATTGAGTTTAATTTCTGCCAAACATTCGTAGCCGTTTTTGAGCGGCATGTTAATATCAAGGAAAATAGCGTTTGGCAGTGCGGGTAATTTTTGGGTGAGTAACTGCATTAGTTGCTCACCATTATACACAGTTGTAAGCTGCACATTGGCAGACAATTCTATAAGTGCCTGTTTAAAAAAAAGACAATCATCTTCGTCGTCGTCGGCAAGCAGCAGGTGAAGTTGCGGGGTATTCATCGTTGGTAGTTAGACCATAAAACGGGTATCATAGTCTCCCTCTTAGACGAATAAAAATAGTATCATCTGTAAATGGGGGGGGGCAAGCCAAGCCGCCGTTGCACAGCATTAGCCATGTAATATACGCAACTTTTATCTTAGAGCGTGTTGGGGAATTTGAGAAAGGCTGAGAGTCGTGTCAACTTTGTTGTGACCAAACGACAAAGCAATGACCAAACAGTGGCAACCACTGACCGACTCTCAATGGGCTGCAATTTCGCCCTTTTTCAATCTTAAA
>JBBQUC010000069.1:0-12372 GCA_038212815.1 Cytophagales bacterium | reverse complement strand
GGCATGGACGTGAATCAGGACGGCTGGGATGATGTCGTCATTGTTGACTTTCCAGGCAAGCCCGGCTTCTGGTTCGAGAATCCAAAAAAGCCTGATTCGCCGGGCGAATGGAAAAAGCACATTCTGGCCGACTCGATGGGCATCAGCAACGAGTCGCCGGGGTTTATTGACATAGATGGCGACGGACGGCTCGATATTCTGTGTGGAGACAAGGCGAAGAAACAGATTGTCTGGCTGAAATCGCCCGGAAAGAAGGGCGAAACGGCCTGGCAACGTTTTGCGCTGAGTAAAGAAAACGTGGCTGGCACCGAGATTTTTTCGCACGGCATTGGTTACGGCGACATCAACAATGACAAGATTAACGATGTAGTGATTCGGGAAGGGTGGTTTGAAGGCACCCCCGACAAAAAAGCGGGCAACTGGGTATTTCATCCGGCGAACCTCGGCGACCCCTGTTCGCATATGCAGGTATTGGACGTAAATGGCGATGGGAAGGCCGATGTAGTGAGCGCGTCGGCTCATGCCTTAGGCGTATGGTGGCACGAGCAAATCAGGGATGAACAGGGGCAGATTAACTTCAAAACCCACCTAATGAGCACTACCACCGCCCAAACGCACTCGTCCATCATGGCCGACCTGAATGGCAATGGCCGCAAGGATTACATTACGGGCAAGCGGTTTCTGGCCCACCACGGCCGCGACCCCGGCGACAGCGACCCGGCGATGTTGATGTGGTTCGAGTTTACCCCCGGCACAGCCCCTTACTTTATTGAACACCTGATAGATACTGATTCCGGTTCCGGCCTGAACGTTACCGTACACGATATGAATGGCGACCATAAACCTGATATTGTGGTCGCGAATAAAAACGGTGTTTTTCTATTCGAGAATCAGCTTAAAAAGTAGAGGGGGAATTTCTTGTTTGCTCTCCTGAATGCGTTAACTTGGGGGCATGAAAATGCTCCTTTTAGCCATCACGGCCTATTTTTTAGGGATTAGTGCCGGGTTTTCCCAATCAACAGCCGCTACCTTACCCCGCATTGCCATTGCAGGGTTGGGAATCGAATCCAGTACGTTCTCTCCTGCCGTTACGCATGAAGAGGCTTTTCATGCCCGGTATGGCCCGGAGGTCTTCAACGCCTATCCCTTTATGATGCTCGTGTCGCCCCTGCGTAAACAGGCTATCTGGCTCCCGACCATCGTGGGGAAATCGCTGCCCGGCGGGGCCGTGACGAGAGAAGCCTATGAATCGTTGGTTCATAAAATGCTGGATTCGCTCCGAAAATACGCCCCCTATGATGGTCTCTATTTCGATATTCACGGGGCAATGAGTGTGCAGGGTTTAGACGACCCGGAGGGGGATCTGATTATCCGAATCAGGCAGGTAATCGGCTATAAAACCCTCATCTCCACCTCAATGGACTTGCATGGTAATGTCTCGTGGCGATTGGCTCAAAACACCGACCTGATGACCTGTTACCGCATGGCCCCGCACGAAGATGCCATGCAAACCAAAGAACGCGCCGTGGTGAACCTGTTGGAACGGATTAAAAGCGGGAAAGGAAAACCTGCTTACAAAGCCTGGATACCCGTTCCGATTCTCCTGCCGGGCGAGAAGACAAGCACCCGCATCGAGCCGGGCAAAAGCCTTTACCGCGACGTAGAACCCTTAGCCGATCATCAGGATGGTATTGTTGATGCAGGCATCTGGATAGGCTATGCCTGGGCCGATGAGCCGCGCAACCACGCTGTTGTGATGGTAACCGGCGACGACAAAACGAGAGTAACCCAGGCTGCCGAGAAATTAGCCCTCAATTTCTGGAATGTACGCAGCCAATTCGAGTTCGTTGCCCCTACGGGTACGCTCGACCACTGTTTAGCCAAGGCTATATCCAGCCAAAAACATCCGTTTTTCATCAGCGATACCGGCGATAACCCAACTGCCGGTGGCGCGGGCGATGTCACCTGGACACTCACGCAGCTTCTGTCCAGGCCAGTGTTCCAGCGACCTGATGGCCCGTCATTGATCTACGCATCCATCCCCGACCCGGAACTGGTAAAAAAGGCGATGGCGGCTGGCATCGGCGGACACATTGAGGGCAAGGCCGGTGCCAGAGTGGATGCCCGTTTTGCACCGCCTGTTCTGCTGAAAGGCACGGTAGAAGCCATTGTTAAAGGCGACAAAGATGCGGTGGTTGAAGTGGTGGTGAAAGTGGGCAGTGTACACGTGATTGTTACCCAAAAACGCAAGCCCTATCACAAGGAAAAGGACTTCACCCAGTTGGGGCTTAATCCCCGAAAATCCGATATTGTGGTGGTAAAAATTGGTTATCTCGAACCCGAACTGTATGCCATGCAGACCGACTGGATTATGGCACTCACACCGGGTGGTGTTGATCAGGATTTATTTCGGTTGCCCTACAAACGCATCAAACGCCCGATGTTTCCCTTCGATGCAGCCATGAAAACGCCGGATTTAACGGCCCAATTAGTGCCCTTGTCTGGGTCAACGAAGTAGCTGATACCCACTGCTTGTCTGTATAAAAGCCAGGTTTCTTCATTCAATAGACTATCGCATCGTTAAAAACGCGGCTCTGCTGTCTTTTGCTGGAAACCAACGTCTTCCATGAAACCAGCCCTGCTGCTGCTTCCCTTGTTGTGCCTTAGCTTCGGCTGGCTTGCCCTGAAACCAACCGCCATCAGTACCCATCTCCCCACCGAACCCACCCGGCTGCGGGTGGTGCAGAACGAGCAGGCGGGCACTATTTCCGTATTCAGAGCCGACGGCACTACGCCCCTGGTTACCCAAAACGCCCAGCCCGGTTTTCGGCCCTACCTGCACCCCATTGTGGCTCCCGATGGCAACGGCGTGCTAACCGAGTACAGCCCCGGTCATCACAAACACCAGACGGGTCTCTACTGGGGGTTCACCCGCGTGAATGGCCGCGACTATTTTCATCATCCCGACAGTACTTACTGGCAGCGCGTATCGGCAAAGGTGCTGGAAGCCAGTGGCCCGGAGGTGCGGTGGCAAACGGTCTATAACCTGCTCGACTCGACAGGCCATGCCGTGCTGACCGAAACCCAGACCTGGTCCATGCGCGAACAGGACGGCAAATTCCTCCTCGATCTGGAATGGGCGGGTGAAGCCCAAACCGACGTAACCATTGGCAAGTACGACTATGGCGGGCTGTTTCTGCGGATGCCCTGGCACGAGGGCATCAAGGGCGAGGTGGTGAATGCCGCCCGGCAACGGAACGAAAAAGCCGAAGGGCAACGCGCCATGTGGGTCGATGTAGGCATGCAGGTAGCAGGGCGCAACGATCTGGCCCACATCGCTATCTTCGACCATCCCGACAATAAAGGGTTTCCGCAAACCTGGCGTGTAGATGGGCAGTTAGGCATCGGTCCCGCCCGCGCCCGCAACGCCAGTTGGACTATTCCGAAGGGCAGCACCGAGGTAATTCGGCATGAGGTGGTGGTTTATACCGGCCCGCTCAACGATGTGGAATTGACCAACACCTGGGGGGCATTCAGCGGGAACGGAGGCACGTTTAACACCGCGTCGCTCTGGGGATTGGCGCAGCAGGAGGGGCTGGCAGCCAAGTTTCTGACCCCCGCCGAAGCTGTAGCCACCATGACCACGATGCCCGGTTTTACCGTGAATGCCTGGGCTTCGGAGCCGATGATGACCCAGCCGATGGCCTTTTGCTGGGACGACCGGGGCCGCCTGTGGGTGGCCGAAAACCGCGACTACGAATCGCGGGGGCGGGGGTTTTCTAACGCAGGCAACAGCCGGATTCTAATTCTGGAAGATACTAATGGCGATGGCGTGGCCGACAGCCGTAAGGTGTTTCTGGAGGGGATTCCATTTCCGGCGGCAATGGCCGTGGGCTTCGATGGGTTATTTCTGGGCGCACCACCTAATCTGCTCTTCGTGCCCGACCGTAATCACGATGATGTGGCCGACGAGAAAGACATCGAGGTACGGCTCACCGGCTGGGGCATCCGCGACCGGCACGAAACCCTCAACAGCCTGCACTGGGGGCCTGATGGCTGGCTCTACGGTTGTCAGGGGTTTGCTACGCCCTCTAAAGTACGCAAGCCCGACGGCAAGGGCAAACTCTATAAACACAAAGACCCCTTTCCTGAGGATATTCTGACGGGTGAGGGCGTGGACATTAACGGGGGGGTATGGCGGTATCACCCCACCAAAGGCTTCTTCGAGGTAGTGGCGCACGGGTTTAGCAACCCCTGGGGGATCGACTACGATGCCAAGGGTCAGTTGTTTATCAGTGCCTGTGTGATTCCGCACCTCTGGCACATCATTCCGGGCGGCATTTACCAGCGGCAGGGCGGGCAGCATTTCAACCCCTACACCTACAGCGACATACAAACCATTGCCGACCACCGCCACCGATCCGCCCACGGAGGAGCCAGGATTTATCAGTCCGATGCCTTCCCGCCCGAACACCGGGGGCGGCTGTTTATGGCCAACATCCACGAACATGCCGTGCTGTCGGATATTCTCGACCGCAAAGGCTCCGGGTTTGTGGGGCGGCATGGCGATGATTTTCTGCTGGCCAACAACGCACAGTGGGTCGGATTCAGCATGGAGGTGGGGCCAGATGGAGGGCTGTATGTGCTGGACTGGCACGATGCCGACATCTGCGGGAAAGAGGTGCTAAACGGTGAAACAGGGCGCATTTTCCGGATTATGCCGAAAGAGTCGCGGGCCGCCACCTGGAAAGGCCGCTACAGTGACCTGACTAAACTGACCGACCGCCAACTGGTTGAGTTGCAAACCAGCCCTAGCGACTGGCACGCCCGGCGGGCGAGACTCATTTTGCAGGGCCGGGCGGCCAATGGGCAACTGACTCGCAAAACCCACGCCCAGTTGCAAACCCTGTTCCAAACCAGCCCTAACCCCGACTGGCGGCTGCGGGCCATGTGGGCCTTGCACACAACGGGGGGGCTGCCCACCGCTCAACTGCTCACTACCCTTGCCGATCCCGACGAATATGTGCGGGCCTGGGCCATTCAACTGCTCTGCGAAGACAAAAACCCACCAGCCCCGGCCCTGACCACCTTCGTCCAACTGGCCAAAACAGACCCCTCGGCGGTAGTACGGCTCTACCTGGCCTCGGCCCTGCAACGGGTGGGTGCTACGGCTGCCTGGCCCATTGCCGAACAACTGGCCCGCCATGCCGAAGATACCCCCGACCATAACCTGCCCCTCATGATCTGGTTTGGGCTGGAACCGCTGGTGAAAGCCAACCCCACCCGTGCCCTGGCCCTGGCCGCACAATCCGACATACCCCTGCTGGCGCAGTATGTAGCCCGGCGACTGGTGGATGCCGATGCCACCGAAACAGTAGTAGCCGCCGTTGGTAAAACCCCCAAAACCCAGGTGAGCCTGTTACAAGGATTGCGCGATGGACTGGAAGGCCGGTTCGACCTGACTGCACCGACCAATTGGTCAGGTATATATAGTCAGTTACAGACTGGCAATCAGCAGGTGAAGCAACTGGCGGTGCAGGTAGGCCAACGCTTTGGCGATGCCGAAACGACCCGGAAGTCGATGGCAACGCTTAGCGACCGAACTGTCCCTGTCGAGCAGCGCAGGCAGGCGTTGCAGGCGGTTACGGCCCGCAAACGGCCTGAACTGATTGATGAGTTGCCCAAATTGCTGAATGATCCCGCCCTGCGGCTGGATGCCATCCGGGCCGTGGCCGACTATGACCAGGAGTCGCTGGGGAAACTGCTGCTGGAGCGATACACGGGGTTCACGGCTGCCGAGAAACAACAGGTACTACAAACCCTGTCGGCACGGCCCCGCTATGGCTGGCTGGTGGCGCAGGCCATAAAAAATGAGCAGATTCCGAAACGCGATGTGCCGCCTTACGTGGCCCGGCAACTGCTGCGGGTGGTGGGCAGCGGGTTTGTAGAAATCTGGGGGCCTATCGAGCAGCACGGCATCGACGAGAAAGCATACGGGCGGTATCAGCGGCTGCTGACTGACAAAGCCCTCGACCGGGCCGATGCCACGCAGGGTGCCCAGCTATTCCAGCGCACCTGCGGCAGTTGCCACAAAATGTATGGCACTGGCGGCAACATCGGCCCTGAACTGACCGGCTCCAATCGCGCCAACACCGACTACCTGCTGATGAATGTGCTGAACCCCAGTGGCGAAATCCAGGACGATTACAAGCTGGTGGTAGTCACTACCCGCGATGGCCGCACGTATTCAGGCAATGTGGTGTCAGAAACAGATCGGCAGTTAACCATGCGGATTGTGGGGCTGGATGCGGTCGTCCTCAACAAATCGGCTATTCAGTCGCGGGAGGTAACCCCCGTGTCGATGATGCCCACCGGCCTGTTCGACTCCCTGACCGACCCCGAAGTGCTAAACCTGGTGCGGTACCTGCGAACGGCCAGCAAATAGGGGCCATAAATGGGCCTATCTTTGTTAACTGATTTGGTTTCACTCTATGGATCAATTCCCTGGTCGTTCTTCGCTTTTGGGCCTGTTTATGTATGTGGCCCTGGGTAGCCTGTCCTGCCCATTAGCGTATGCCCAGCAAGAGCACGCTGGCAACCAACTTTTCGAGATGCACTGTGCCAGTTGCCATAATTTTAAGCAGGATGGCATTGGCCCCCAGCTTGGCGGGCTGAAAGGCGTAGTTGACCAGGCGTACCTTACGGCGTTTATCAACAGCCCGAAAGCGATGATCGATGGGCAAAATACGCGTGCGGTTGCTGCCTTCCGAAAATTTGGGATGGTTATGCCCAATTTTAACCACTTAAAGACAACTGAGATTCAGGCGTTGGTTGCCTTTATTCTGGAACAACCCACCCCGAAACGCACCGCTCCTACGGGCAAAACGGGTCTAAACAACCCAATTCCGGCCTCTATTCAACTGGCTACCAGTGGGCTAAACCTGCAAAAAGTCACCCAGTTTCCGTTAACCAGAACCACGCAGCCGCGCAGCCGGATCAACAAAATGGGGGTGCATCCCGGCACAAACCAGTTGTTGGTGGCCGATTTAGACGGGAAAATCTATATCCTGAATGCGGCTAACCAGCCTGAAGTCTATCTTGACATCACCACCTATTTTAAAAACTTTACCAACACCCCCGGACTGGCCACCGGCCTGGGTAGCTTCGCTTTTCACCCGGACTTTGCTAAAAACGGGTTGTTTTATACGACTCATACTGAACCGAACAAGGCCATAAATGCCGATTTTGCGTACGCCGACAGCATTCCGGTTAAACTCCAGTGGGTTGTCAGTGAGTGGGTTGTCGATAATCCTGGTTCGCGGCAGCTAGTCGGCAAACCACGTGAGTTGATGCGGGTCAATGTGGTTAGTCAGATTCATGGGATGCAGGAAATTGCCTTTAACCCCTACGCCCGACCCGGCAATCCTGATTATGGGTTGCTGTACATTGGTATGGGCGATGGCGGTGCCGTCGAGCAGGGCTACCCGTTTATCCCCCGGAACAAAAACCATATCTGGGGTAAAGTATTGCGGATAAACCCCACCGGCCGGAATAGCAAAAACGGCAAATACGGCATTCCGGCTACCAATCCGTATGTGGGTAAAGACGGTCTTGATGAAATCTATGCGTCCGGTTTTCGGAACCCGAACCGGATTTCCTGGACAACCGATGGCCGGATACTGGTGACCAACATCGGGCAGCACCAACTCGAATCGCTATACTTGCTTAAACCCGGCAAAAACTACGGCTGGCCCGACCGGGAAGGTACGTTTCTGATCGACTCGGCAGCGACCATCAACACCGTATTTCCGCTCCCCAAAAACGACCGCCAGTTTGGCTACACCTACCCCGTGGCCCAATTTGACCACGACGAGGGCAATGCCATTATGGGCGGGTTTGAGTACACCGGCAGTCAACTCCCGCAGTTGCGGGGCAACTACATTTTTGGCGAGATTGTGCGGGGCCGGGTGTTTTCCGTAAACCTCAACGAGATCAATGAAGGGGCGCAGGCTACCATCCATGAATTTCCGCTGCTGCTCGATGGCCAGAAAACCACCCTGAACCAACTAAGCAAAGCGGACAAAGTGGATTTACGGATTGGGCAGGATGCCGCTGGGGAGATATATCTGTTCACCAAGTCGGACGGGATGCTGTATAAAATTACTCGATAAGGGGATTATTCACTCCGCAGGCTCGTCACCGGATTCATCAGTGCGGCTTTTACACTCTGCAAACTCACGGTTAGCAGGGCGAGGACCAGCACCGACAGGCCAACCACCCCAAACAGCCAGCCGCTCAGTTCCATGCGATAGACAAAGGTGTCGAGCCATTTCCGGGCCAGATACCAACTGATGGGCGCGGCAATCAGGAACGCGATCAGCACTAATTTCAAAAAGTTGGCCGACAACAGGCTGACCACCGAAACACCACTGGCTCCCAATACTTTACGAATACCAATTTCTTTGGTTCGCTGTTCAATCATCAACGATACCAAACCGAACAAACCAAACCCGGCAATCAGCATCGCCAGCAAAGCCGCGCTGGTAATAATTTGCTTCCAGCGAGCATCGTCGGCATAGCTTTCCAGGCGATCATCTTCCATGAAATGATACGAAAATGGCTGATACGGAATGAACTGCCTGAAGTTGCGCTCGATGCTCTGGAGTGCGGCAACCGGTTGGCGAGGATCAATCCTGACGTATAGCTGATTCATTTGCTCCGGCCTGCCAAGCTGCAGCAAAACGGGTTCAGGCCGGTCGCGGAGGGAGCGATATTGATAGTCGCGCACCACACCCACCACCGTCAAATTGCGCCGAATATGGTCGTCTCCTTCCTGCTGCACGACTTGCCCAACCGCAGGTGCAGCCGCCGACAGAAACTGCTTCACAAAGGTTTCGTTCACCAGGATAGTATCGGTGCTGTCCGTAGCCATAGTATGGCTAAGGCCGCGCCCCGCCAGAATCGGCACGTTCACGAAGTTTAGGTAGTTGTCGTCGATCCATTCGTGGGCCGACTTAACGGGGCGGTTACCCACATAAAACGTGCTGGCCCTATGCCCGCCCGACTTCCTGGCAACCGACTCGATGCCGGGTTGGGTCTGCAACACCTGTTTCAGCAATTCGCCCTGTTGCTCGCGACCCCAAGGGATATAGACCCGAACCCGGTTGGCGCGTTCATAGCCCACGTCGGCATTCTGGATGTAGTTGAACTGACCATGTAGTACCACTGTTCCAATAATCAGACTACTAGCAATAACGAATTGCAACACCGTCAACGACTTACCAAGCCGGTTGCGCCCCACCAGCCGCACCCGGCCATACAAAACCTGCGTTGGATTGAAGCGCGACAGCACCAGGGCCGGATAAAATCCAGCCAGCAACGTAACCAGCACCACCAGGGCCGCAAACAGGCCAAGCGTCTGCGGATTCAGCAAAAAACTAAACTGTAGGGCTTTGTTGGCGAGGGTCGCAAATTGGGGCAACAGGAGATAAACCAGCTCAATGGCCAGGGTAAATGCCAGCAGAGTCAGTAAAAATGTTTCGCCCACAAACTGCCCGATGAGCTGTTGCCGGGTGCTGCCGATCACCTTCCGCACCCCAATCTCTTTGGTTCGGCGAAGCGACCAAGCCAGCGTCAGGTTCACAAAATTGATGCCTGCCAGCAGTAGAATCAGGCCAGCAATGGCACTCAGAATATACGAGTAAACCGACGAAGATCCCCGCATCAGGCCGTTACTCAACTCATAGCGGTCGTCGAGGTGCATGGCCGTAAACGGTTGCAGGTGATACGTCAGGCGAAATTTGCCAAATTCCTTACGGAGTTGTGCCAGTTGCTCCCGCGCGTTTTTAGCAAAAACGGCGGCCATCTTCCCCTCTACCACAGTCAGGTCGGCCACCATGTCATGGCGGTCGGCCCGAAAGAGTAGAAAGGTATTCAGAAAGCCGTCGGACCAATCGTTCTCGTTCCAGTCGGTGCGGTTGGGGGGCAGCGATGCTACAAAGGGGCGCAGTACATCGAACCGAATGCTTGAGTTCATCGGGGGCGTTTTTACCACCCCCGTAATCCGGTAATTGGCAAAGCTGCCGCCCGCGTCCATCGTCAGCAACCGGTTCAGCACATCGGTAGTGCCGAAGTACTTGCGGGCGATTTCATCGGTGACGACCACATTGCCTGGCTCGTTCAGCAGCGTTCGGGCATCGCCCGCCAGCAACTGGAAACTAAACAGCCGGAAAAAAGAGGTATCCACATACATAACCTGCTGGTAGATACCCTCGTTTTTATGCCGAACCAGCATTTCGTAGCCTTTTACCCGGCAGAAATCGGCCACTTCGGGCAATTCGGCGGCAAAAGCAGGCCCCTGTGGCAGGCCCGTAGCTCCGTTTACCAGTTCGTTACCCTCCGGGTTTGTGGTGTTCATCACGACCCGATATAACTGGTTGCCCTGCGTATGAAAGCGGTCATACGAAATTTCGTCCTGCACAAACAGCAGGATAAACATAACGGCGACTAACCCGGCACTCAGCCCAACAATATTGATGGTGCTGAGAACCCGATTGCGCATCAGATTGCGCCAGGCGATTTTGAGGTAGTTGCGGAGCATGGTTATCCAGGTTTATGGTATCTTTGGCTTCTGTCACGGCAAAAAACTCGTTGCGCTATGGAAGAAACTGTTGAATTAACTGAACTCGAAATTTTACGTGGTAAGCCCATGCCCAGCCGCAATCATTCTATTCTTGAAGTCCGTATCAGCCACCAGATTATGGAGAAATACGAATCAGATTTCGACGTATTGACTGAATTAGATCTTGATCTTTCGGCTGGCCCGGCCATACCCGACATTTGCGTTTATCCTAGAATGCAGTTTAATTGGGAAGACGACGATATTCTTAAAATGACGACTCCACCCATCACAGCCATCGAAATTTTGTCGCCCCGACAAGCCTACGAAGTACTAGTGAAGAAAATCAGAAGCATTTATTTTCCGTCCGGTGTTCAGTCGGCCTGGATTGTCATGCCATCGGTCAAAACCATTCAGTTGTTTATTCCTAATGCGCCTGTTAAGTACTTTAACGACAGAATTTTCCATGACCTAACGACTAATATCCAGCTAGATTTGATGCAGGTTTTTCGTTAACTATTCAGCAGACGTGTTTTGGGGCAAATTCCAGAAATTTTTTCGTGATAAAACACCCGTTCGAGCTTGCTCCATTTTATTCGGTTCGGATTGAGTTGACGGGGTTGGCAATGGCGGCCCGGTAGGTTTGAATACTGATGGTGAGGCCACCGAGCAGCAGTAATATACTAAAACACAGTCCGAGCGTTTCGATACCGATAGAAACATGGTAAGCGAAATTGGCCAGGAAGGCATACCCCGCCAGATACCCCAATGGTAAGGCAATGGCTCCCGCCAAGAACAACAGCCACGCAAAATTTCGTGATAATAACCAGATCACTTGCCCCACGTTGGCGCCCATCACTTTTCGGATACCCACTTCTTTGGTGCGGGTTTGGGTGTTGTAGGTCACGATGCCAAGCAGACCAAGGCAGGCAATGGAAAAACACAGGGCAATGAGCAGGGCCATGAACTTGTTGTCGTCGATATGGGAATGCCGTTCCCGCAAAAAATCGTCGTACCACTGCCCGGCGAATGGGATATAGGGGCACAACTGATGCCAGGCGGCTTTGGTATCGGCCAGCACCGTTTCCTCGTTGCCTTTGGCAACAGCCACATTCAGGTAATGAAACTGGTTGGGCACATTTCGGAGTACCAGCGGTTTAACGGCCCAGGCGAACGAGGTAAACCGGAAATTTTTCAATACGCCCACCACCGTCACTTCCGTACTATCGTTGAGCCACAGCGACTGCCCGACGGCAGCTTGCGGACTCCCCCACCGGAACGCCCGCACGAATTCTTCATTGATCAACACTAACTTCCCCGGCGCATTGGCTGCCGGGGGTAGGTTGCGCCCAGCCAGCAAACTTAGGTTCATGGTCGGCACAAACTGGTCATCCACCGCCCAGCCGAAAACATAGCTTGAATCGGATGCGTAACGGCTGCGTTTGACGTTCACGCTGTTCCCAAACGAACCGAACAACTCGGAAGTGGCCGCCACTCGCTCCACACCCGCCAGTTGAGCAATCTGGGCAGATAAACGGGCTGCCGGCACATCATTGAGCGGTATGGTCAGTACGCGCTCGCGCCGGAATCCATAGTCGCCCGTTGCCATATAGTCCATTTGCCGGATCATGGTCACCAACCCAATCATGGCCACCAGCGACACCACAAACTGAATCACAATCAACGATTTACGAAGTGATATACCCTTGATAACCCGCAACCCCATCTGACTCCGTAGCACCTGTGCGGGTTGA
>JBBQUC010000068.1:0-12406 GCA_038212815.1 Cytophagales bacterium | reverse complement strand
TCGGTTAAAGGCATCATTATCGCTCACCAGCAGAATTTTTTTGGCATACTGCGCTACCGAGGGCAATCCATTGGCCGCTGTAGTATCATGACGAACGGCAGTTTGCCCGCTGTAGGCCGAGTCGGTGAGCATAGGCGTAGTGCGAGGTACGTTTACTTCGTTTAATTTTTCCAGTGCCAACAGCACGGCGGGTAATTTAACCGTACTGGCGGGATAGAAATACCGGTTCTTATCGACCCGATAGCGGTAGGTACGAAACGAGGGTTGATTCTGCGCGTCGCGGTCAATTTGGGTGTAGAGAATCTGAACGTCGTATTTGGCAAGGTCTTTCAATACTGGGCCAAATAGTTCGGGGCTTTTGTGCAGGAGTTCGTAGAGAAATTTGTCGGTTTTCTGGGCCGTTACTGGCGTAAAGGATAGTAACCAGGCCGACAGGCAGAGAACAGAAAGGCAGAAAACGTTATTTTTCATGGATAGCAGTTGCTAAAGCGTTGAAATCGCCGGGTTGATGAAAGGCACTCACCACTACCCGTGTATTGGCCCTATCGGCGGGGGTGGGGTAAGCGAATGAATAGATAAATATACCTTTTTTCAGCAAATATGGATAGAGGTCATCCTGAGTGGTATACAAGACGGGGTAGCCCGCTGCCTGCCGAAACAACCCGGTTGGCAGTAAAGCCGCAGTGGCAGCCGCTATATTGGTCTTTACTAGCCGCCGGGACTCGGCATAGAGCGCATCGGCCCGGCAGTAGGCGGCTAAGTAGGCGGGCGGCATAGGCGAGCAGGCCCCAAAAAACGCCGTTTGCCGAATAGCGGCAATGGTATCGGGATCGCTAAAAATCACGCCACCGGGCAACCCCATTGCCTTGGCCAACGAGGCCGTAACAAGCAGCCTGACATTGTCGGGCCGCCGAATTTGGGGCCAAATCCCCCGCCCCTCCGCACCCATCACCCCCAGCCCATGCGAATCGTCAATGACGAGGGTAATGGACCGGTCGGTCGGCAAATCGGCCACCCAGTCAAAATTGTAGTATTCCGACCGCACCGCATCCAGTGAATTAGTACATATCGTAGGGGCGACTCCACGCGGTCGTCCAGATGCGCCACCCTCAGACAGTACGGTATTATTGCCCAATCTCAGTACCCAATCGGCAAAGCTCATCTGGGGCGGTACAACGCTGGGTTCGTGCCAAAGGGCAGGGTGGGCATGGGGCGCATACACAACGGCTGCATCGCCCCTGCTGCTTTCGCCCTTCAACCAATTCACTACCGCCTGCCCCGCCATCATGCCCGACGAGAGGGTGAGGGCGGCTGGGGCACCGACAAATCCGGCTAGTTTGGCCTCGGCTTCTTCATACACAGACAGCCGCAAATTACCATTCCGCGACGAGCCAAACACGGCCCCGTACTGCCTCATGCTGTCGGTGAGCAGGGCATGGAAGGCCGGATTTTGGGCGATGCCCAGGTAGGCAGTGCCGCTAAAGAACAGGTATTCGGCTCCGTCGTATCGGATGGTTCGGCCCGGAAGGTGATCGATGTGGTGAATCATGCGTGTAGCGAAACTCCTGTGCCGTTGGCATCGGCATAGATTACCCGGCCATAGTCGAAGGTAACGCCAGTGGCCGGGTCGTTGGCAATGAGCAGGGTGCCGTCCATGTCCACGTAGTCGAGCAGGGGCAGCAGGTGGGCGATGGCCGAAATACCCACACTCGACTCGGTCATGCAGCCAACCATAACCTTTAGACCAAGTTGACGGGCGTGAGCAATCATGCGCCGGGCGGGGGTAAGCCCCCCACATTTGGTGAGTTTGATGTTTACCCCGTGAAAATGCCCCGCACACCGGGCCACGTCAGCTTCGGTGATGCAGCTTTCGTCGGCAATGATGGGCAAAGCCGATTGGGTATATACCCGTTTCTGCCCCGCCCAATCATCGGCAGGTAGGGGCTGCTCAATAAATTCGACCCCCACTTGAGCCAGCGTAGGGGCATTGTCGATGGTGAAATCGGCAGTCCAGCCGCAGTTGGCATCGACCCGGAACGTGGCCTCGCTATACCGGCGGAGTTCGCGAAGGGTATGCAGGTCAGTGGCGGGCCTGCCAAGTTTAATTTTATAGAGCGGCCAGGGGAGTTCGAGCATCTTGTCCACCATTACCTCCGGCGTATCCAGGCCGATGGTGAAGTTGGTGAGTGGGTTATCCACCGGATTTAGGCCCCACTGTTGATAAAGGGGTTGCCCCGCCCGTTTCGCCACCAGATCATGGGCTGCTTCGTCGAGGGCACAATGCGCGAACGGGTAATTGGCCAACTGGGGCTGTAGGGTATCCCAGAGGGTTTCTGCCGTACTCCACTCGCTCGTCTCAACTATAGGCCGCACCGTATTCAGGGCCGCCATCATGCCCTCGATGCTCACGCCATAGTAGGCATTGGCCGTAGCCTCGCCATACCCCGATAGACCAGTTTCGGGGTCATGTAGCTCAACGATGAGGGTTTGCTGCACATCGCGCGAGTCGTGGGCAATGGTGAAGGTATGCTTCAGCCGCAGGTCGAAGGGGTGGTAGCGGAGGTGTATCATGGTTTCGGCAGCAAGTTACGCCAGAAACGATGGAAGGCTATACGGGTACATTGATTTCAATACGGGTGCCGCTGCCGGGCTGACTCCAAACAGTGCAGGTACCGTTCAGCAATGCGGCCCGCCGACTCAGGTTAGTCATCCCCGCTCCCGACTGACTAGCAGTTCGCTCAGCAACGGCATCCACTGAAAATCCTGCACCATCGTCGGTAATAGTCATCGTAAAAGAGCTGGGTTGATAGGATGTCTGTAAAGTCAGGGTTTTGCAGTGGGCGTGTTTCAGGGCATTGTTGAGAACTTCCTGCGCTATTCGCAGCAACACAATTTCGACCTGTTCACCCAACAGCCAGGGTGTACCAACCGTCTGAAATTGAGTATGACACCGCCCAAGCCGCTCAATTCGCTCCAGTTCAAGTTGCAGGCATTCATGTAACCCAAACCGACTGACGGTACCCCCATCCAGCGATTTCGACAGCGCGCGGATATCATCAATGACGCGGTTGGTCAAATCAAGGGTTTCTGTCAGTAAGGCAGTTGGGTGGTCTTCATCCATCACATTCAAGTGCATAAGCACTACCGTCAGCATCTGCCCGATATGATCGTGTAATTCCTGCCCTTCATATTCCAGTGTTTGGTTCTGTGTTTCGAGTTGGGTTTGCAGAATTTCGCGCTGATGCGCGTCGAGCAACACCTGTTTTTCCTCCCGAAACCGGGCCTGACGGCGTTGAAAAATAAAGGCGAAGGAGATGATGAAAGTTACCATCAACACCAGCAAAAGTGAAGCAATAATAAAACTGAATGCTACTTCCTGATAAAGAGGCTGCATATCATTTACCTCGTAAACTATTTTGCTTTCCTAAAAGTGATAAAATTATAGCAAAATACAAAATATGATTAGCCGTTACGCGGATGACCCGAAAAAGTGGGCCAATTGAGAGATAAAGAGACTTATCTACAAAATTAAATGCTCCATAAACAAAAAGACATGAAGTATTAAAAAACAGTAAGCCACAACTCGCCCAAAACAGCGCAAAATCTGTAAATTTTGCTTCGGTAGGATACCTTAATATATCTCTGAGATACAACAAAGCCCAAGCACTTGTTACAAATTGAGTAATCAAGACCAGGTTGGAGTTGAACATATCAGGTTGGATAAAAATAGCGTTTATAGCTGTTAATAGTGTGTAAACAAGAATTGTTATTAAAAGGGTTGGTTTTTGTAACTCCCACGTATAAATCCAAGTTAGCAATGCATATTCTATTGGCAAAAACAATGTATAAACAATAAAACTTTCTCCATTGCCTAAAAGTCTTGCAATAAGTTCAGTTAACAACGAAACTATCAGGAGCAACACTAATAAACGGCTGCTCCTGATCAATTTCCTATAGCGTACCATTCCTACACCTATGCCAATAGCAATAAGCAGGTAATAACTAACTAAATACCAAACCATAACCAAAAGTTTAGAAGAGTGGACAGCGTGGTATGCAAGGGTCTATATATTCCCATACCATATCTTCAAGAACACCAGCTGAGTTACGCATCTGCTGTGGTACTCGTACTTTCTCCCTATTCGCGCCAGTTAATACCAAAGTAAGAACCAATTGGTCAGGTTTATCTGGATCTGGGCGTAATGCAGGATACAATTGTACATACTCTACTCCTTTCTGACTCATAATACTGTCTAAAGTAGTTTTTTTGACAAAATAACTAGGGTAATAGGCTTGAGAAGAGTCACAATTTTTACAAACACCATGAATTATATCCTGAACTTTGTATTGAATATAGCCCCCACTTGATGCGTCTTTTCTGTAAACACTGCCATTTATGAATTCGTGATAGCTGTTGACCATATTACGGCCATCATCAATTGGCGTATGCCGGTCTAACGCACGACTTGTTGCTGCAAAAGATAATTTTCCCAGCAACGCTTTTTGATCATCAGATAATGAACTGAATTTTTTTGGCTTGTTACAGCCAAAGATAGCTAACCCGATTAGGACGGGGAATAGGAAGCGAAGTCGCATAGTCGTAAAGGTTTTGGGTGAATGAAAAAGTACCGTAGCAAACCTAATTTTTCATTCATGAACTTACAAGTACGATTTGGCGCACCGAATATTTCCTAAAATGCAAACACCTTATAGCCAAGAACTTAATTCAAAATAAATTTATTGGTCGGTAGAAAATACCGTATATCTCCCGTTTTGAAACGGGAGATATACGGTGGCAAATACGGGAAATTTCCCGTTGCTTGTTTCCCTAAAAATTCCTAACCTTCGCCCCGCCCATATACTCGCCCCAACGCACAGCTTTAGGTGCCAAACCGGGCAGTTCGCGCCGGGCGATGCGGAGCGTGAGCGGAAATGAGTCGTAGCGGTCTTTGCCGGGAAAAATTTTGGTGACAGCCGCCGAGGTGCCGAAAATCACATCGACCTTACCATTATGGTCAAGATCGCCGAGCCAGGGGGTGATAGCGAAGTTGGCCCCGGTGAGCGTGTCGGTGAGCGGGTATTGCCGGTTGTTGTGGAAATCATAAACCAGCAGGTTAGAGTAAGCCCGCCATTTACCCCCTTTTTCTTCGTCGTGGTTCACCACTAGTACAGCATCATCATGACCATCGTTATTGGCATCGGCGGTGAGGGGCGAGGCATAGCTAAAGCTGCCCGCCTTAAACTGTTTCATCATCTGCCCGGTGCGGCCATCGAGCAAAAACGAGACTCCCTCCGAGTAATAGGGGTACACGCCCTGCGCGTAGCTGACAAAGAAATCAGGCACGTGGTCGTTGCCCGTAAAGTAACCCGGCGCGGGGCTACCAAAGGTCTCGCTATTGGGGTAACTGAATGCCCACAACACTTTATTGGTCTGCCCGTCGATGGCCAGAGTACGGCCCGCTACGGTACTGACCACAAAGTCAGGAATACTGTCGGGGGTGAGTTGACACACCACGGGCGGGGCGCAAAAGCCTTTGTACCGTTCGTCGGCGAGGGCCATGGCGTGGCTGAGGTCGTTGCGGAGTATATCGCCCAGGGTGGCCCGGAATAAATGCCCGCCAATAGCCTCGCCCCCGGTGCCAAACAGCAGCGTCCACTGCGCCGGTGCCTGTCGGGGGTTCCGAACCAGCACGGGCGTAAGGTACGTTTCTCGTCCGTCAGGCATCCGGGCTTCGTGCAACACCTTACCCGTGGCACTGCTCAAAATCAGGAGTCGGCCCACGGGGCGGGGGCTGTGGGTATCCGGTATGGTAGCATCGCCCCCGTTGGCAATCAGCAAATCGGCCAGCCCATCGGCATCCTGATCGGGTATGGCCTGGGCCGAGCTGAAGTTGAACCAGCCCGCTTTTTTGTGGCCCATCACCTCATCGGTTTTCAGAAACTCCCAGACAAGATCGCCCGTGCGGCCATCAATAGCCTGCAGCTCTGCCGAGCGGCCCCCAATAATCACATCGGGCGTGTTATCGCCAGTGATGTCGAGAAACAGGGCCGAGCCGTAAAGTTGATTCCGCCCCGGCCGTCGCCACAGCAATGCACCATCGCGGCCGTCGAGGGCTACCACCGCCGTATCGGTCTGCTTCCACTCGGCTCCGCCTGCCCCCAGAACCACATCCAGTACCCCATCGCCCGTCAGGTCGGCCAGACGGGGCGATGAGAGCGAGATGACACCAGGAATTTCAGTAGTCCAATTGGGTTTGTCGGGGTGCAGCTTTTCGGCGGACTGGCAGGCAAAAAGAGTAATTATGAAAAGTAGTAGTGGTAAGCGTAGCATCGTCAAAGATACTCCTATATCATTAACTCCACTCGCGGTCGTTCGAGTCGCGGGTATTCCATACGTCGGTGGGGGCAAACCAGGTGGCTCCTTTCTTTAGGAACTTTTTGGCTACGTCCTCGTTCAACTCAACCCCCAGACCCGGCTTGTCAGGCACTTTCACAAATCCTTTCTCTACAATGGGTTTCATGCCCGTAATGAGGTCTTCCCAGCCATCGACATCGACACCGTGGTGCTCCAGGGCTACAAAATTCTCGGTAGCAGCCGCGCAATGCACATTGGCCATCATCGAAATAGGCGACCCCGCAAAGTGCATGGCCATGGGGATACCCTTCTCTTCGGCGTAATCGCCAATTTTCTTGGTTTCCAGCAACCCACCCGATGATGCCAAATCGGGGTGAATCATGTCGATTGCCTTCACGTCGATGAGTTTGATAAAGTCTTCCTTCAGGTAGATGTCTTCGCCCATTAAGGTTGGCGTGTCGATGGCATCCGAAATCTGCTTCCACTGATCGGTATAAAACCAGGGCACCATGTCTTCGAGCCACGCCAGCCGGAACTGCTCCATCGACTTCCCAATCTGAATGGCTGTGTTGACATCGAAATGGCCAAAATGGTCGGCGGCCAGTGGGGTATCGTAGCCCACAATCTCGCGCACCCGCCCTACGTGATCCACTAATTTATCCAGCCCTTTTTTGGTGACCTGAATCCGGGTAAAGGGGTGTTTGGTATTGGCGTAGTTGCCCAGTTTTCCCGACTCGCGGTCGTCCCACTGCCGTTTCACACTCCAGTTGTTGCCATTGACTAACAAGCCCGGCTGATCGGCCAGCATCCCAATTCCGAAGTCCATTTTCAGAAAGGTATAGCCTGCATCTTTCCGTTTCTTCATGTTCTGGGCAAACCCTTCGTAGGTATCCGCTTCGGGCGTATCGGCATATAGCCGCACAAAATCGCGGTATTTGCCACCCAGCAGTTGGTAGGCAGGCACGTTGTAGGCTTTCCCGGCCAGGTCCCACAGGGCCATTTCAACCCCGCACACTCCGCCAGCCGCCCGGCTATGCCCGCCAAACTGCTTGATTTGCTTAAAAATCTGCTCGACGTTACAGGGGTTTTTGCCCAGCAACCGGCTTTTCAGCATCAGCGCGTAGTTGGCACTAGCCCCGTCGCGCACTTCGCCCCAGCCTACCAGTCCCTGATTGGTATCGATCCGAATAATGGGGCTACTGAAGGGCACCCCCGCCAGTACGGCCACGCGCATATCGGTAATTTTGAGGTCAGCCGGTTTCGAGTCGCGGGACACTTTCTGGGTGATAAACTCCAGTTCTTTGTCCTTGCTGTGTTTGTCGAGCGGATGATCGAACGCCAGACCGAGGGATAGGCCACCGAGTGCCGAGCTGCGAAGGAAATCACGGCGGTTGGCTGCGCTCCCAGCAGCGGGAGTTGGCAGGGCAAAACGGGATAGAATATTTTTCATGGCAGAGAGTTGTCTTAGTTTTTGACTAATCATCCATAAAATAAGTCAATGGCAGTATTTTACTTATCCGATTGTCTTTTTAGTTCAACCGTAGTCCCGCTAAAATCATCATTTCATTAGCCATCAACACATCGTAAAGTAATGAGAAACAAAGCCGTAGTACTGGCAACAGTCATTCTTCTTTCCACCAGTTTTCTGAGTCAGGCCCAGCGGGTAGGGTCATCGCCCGAGTATGTTACCAGCCTAACCGCTAACTGGAAAGGCGACCGCTCAGCCGATGGGCGACCCAAGGTGCCTGACCTGGTGCTGGAACGACTGCAAAACTGCACCCTGGAGCAAATCTGGGGGTATTTAGGCAACAAAGGCTACCGCAATCAGGTCGAAAAAAACTGGGTCATCCTCAAACCCGGCGAAACCATGACCGGGCGCGTGGTAACGGCGCAGTTTATGCCTACCCGCCCCGACCTCGACAGTTTGGTCAGAGCGCAGGGTAAAGCCGAGGGCCGTTCGCAAAAGGGGGGCATCAATATCTGGCCTATCGATATTTTAACCAAAGGTGATGTGTATGTGGCCGATGGCTACGGCAAAATCAAAGACGGCACCCTGATTGGCTCTAGTCTTGGCAATGCCATTTATGGTAAAACCGGCAAGGGGGTTATTTTTTACGGCTCCGTTCGGGATATGCAGGAACTGAAAGACACGCAGGGGTTCAATGCCTGGGTAAAAGGCCACGATCCCTCGTACATTAAAGACATGACCCCTACCTCCATCAATGCGCCAATTCGGATTGGCGATGTGTCGGTACTACCCGGCGATGTGGTATTTGCCAATGAGTATGGCGTAGTCTTCATTCCGGCGCATCTGGTCGAAGGGTTGGTATCGGCTTCTGAAATGACGGGCCTGCGCGATGAGTTTGAACGTGTACTGCTGCAACAGAGCAAATACCCCTCCGGCGAGATTCATGGCGACTGGTCAGACAAGATCAAGAATGAGTTTCGCGCCTGGGTGGCTAAATACCCCAAAAAACTAGCCATCACGCAAAAAGACATCGAAGCGTATCTCGCTAAAGAAGGTCATTAATTTGCTGCGCAGCAAAATGACTATAAATCAAGAACCCCATGAATGTTCGATTATTTTGTTTGCTGGTCGCTCTCGGTAGCGTTGGCCATTCGCTGTTGGCGCAAACTATACCCAAAGATGAACTAGTGTTTTTAACGTCTGAATGGAAAGGCGAACGGTTTGCCGACGGTCGGCCTAAGGTGGCCGATGCTCTGCTGGAACGGGCCAAATACATTGGGATCGACGATGCCTGGACGGTGCTTAAAAACGAAGGCTACACCAATCAGTTCGAGGGTAACTGGAAACGGATAAAAGACGATGTGCCGGTGGTTGGCCGGGCCGTTACCGCTCTGTTTATGCCCAGCCGCCCCGACGTGGAGAAGAACATCAAGCAACGCGGCACTACGCAACAGGGGCGCAAGGGCAATACCAACGCCTGGCCCATTGAAACACTAACCAAAGGTGATGTGTATGTGGCCGATGCGTTTGGTAAAATTGGGGGTGGCACCCTCATGGGGTCCACCCTGGGCAACGCTATATTCAGCAAAACCGGCAACGGCGTGGTGTTCAACGGAGCTGCCAGAGACCTTCAGGAACTCCAGAACATCAAAGGGTTCAACGCCTTCGTACGCGATTTTCATCCTTCTTTTCTGGAAGACATGGTACTGATGGGGTTGAATACGCCGATTCGCATTGGTCAGGTGATGGTGCTACCCGGCGATTTGGTAATTGCCCAGCGCGAAGGCGTGTTGTTTGTACCCGCCCACATGGCCGAGCAGGTGGTTAGCACGGCTGAGTTTGTGCTTCGCAAAGATCAGTTCGGGTTTGAAGTAGTCAAATCAGGGCGTTATACTACGGGGCAGATAGACAGCCAATGGACCGACGAGATTAAAACCGAGTTCCTGAAGTGGCTGGGCCAGCACCCGGAACTGGGCACTATGACCCGGCCTGAATTAGATAAGATGATGAGCAAGCGTACCTGGTAAGTACTAAATTTTGCCACTGAACTGACTCAACGAAGCTGCTTTCCCATGACCGAATACCTGACCGATGCCCTCCGCAAAGCCGCTTCGTTCTGCGCCTATCAGGAACGTACCCAACAGGAAGTCCGCGACCGGCTGGCCGACTGGGACATCAGGGGCGACGATGCAGAGGCAGTCATTGCCGAACTCATTGCCCAGAACTATCTGAATGAAGAGCGGTTTGCCCGGCAGTTTGCCGGGGGCAAGTTTCGGGTAAAAGGCTGGGGCAAACGCAAAATTCAGCAGCACCTGAAACAGCGCGGCATATCAGGCCATAATTTACAAACCGCTTTGCAGGAGATATCCTCTGCCGATTACCGCGCCACGCTCACCGATTTGCTCGAAAAAAAGAAGCGGGCTATGCGTGACGATAACCCGCTGGTAGTAAAGCAAAAACTGGTTCGGTACGCGCTCAGTAAAGGCTACGAGTCAGACCTGATCTGGCAAGTATTAGGGGGCGAGGATAACTAACACGCGTTTTGCCCAGTCGAGGTTATCGCCCGCGTGGAATGTCCAGACCTTTATTGAGCAACACGCCACCGGCGGGTAAGCTGTCGATGCGGAAAACTTGGGCAAAGCCAACGCTACAAGTGAGGGCGAGAAAGAGGATAAGGGTTAGGGCTTTCATGCGAGGATGTTGTTGCACTTCATCGAACACCGCACCGTTCTCGTATTGCTTCAGAAACAAGTCGGGTTGTTGTTCAGCTTCGTATTGAACCGACGGATTCTCGAAATTGACGTAAGGCTTATCGGCAAATAGTTGTTTACTCAACGTGGTTTTTCCGCTTTGGCGAGGGCCGGTAATGCACAAAGCTCTGAACTGTTTGACACTCCCCAGCAAAGGCGCGGGGATTCTTGCTTCAAAGTCGAACTACTGCCCGACTCCACAAGCTGATAAACCGTATGCCCTACGGCCCTATTCCTAATATTCTTAGCCGCGTTCACGTCCCGATCATGGACAGTGCCGCAAGCCGGACAAGCCCACTCCCGAACTGAAAGCGTCAAGTCAGTCTTGCGATAGCCACAACCCGAACAATCCTGTGAGGTGTGGCGAGCATTGACTTTCTCAAACGTCCGGCCATACCAACGGGCTTTGTATTCTAACAT
Source organism: Cytophagales bacterium (assembly GCA_038212815.1). GTDB lineage: Bacteria > Bacteroidota > Bacteroidia > Cytophagales > Spirosomataceae > JBBQUC01. The sequence continues at coordinate 1,413 of JBBQUC010000068.1, read as the reverse complement.
CTGGGTTAGGCTATACCACCCCGCATCGCTGATTGACTTAGCCAGATGGTGGTTCGCCAACATATTCTTAATCTGCAACGATTCTACGGCTATCGCTTGGTTTTCGCGAATCAGCCGGGTTGTTACCTTGTGCTGAAAATCCTTTCTTGTGTTGGCTACTTTTTGGTGTTGCAGGGCCAGTTTTTTAATCGCCTTTTTGCGGTTGGCGGAGCCTTTCTTTTTCCGGCTAACCGACCGTTGCAACCGTTTTAATCTCTTTTCTGCTTTGTAGAGGTGCTTGGGGTTATCAATCGTTTGCCCGGCTGATGTGACCATCAAACTTTTGATACCCACATCAATACCAATCCGGTTTTCGCTTGTCGGCAGGTATTCAATATCCGTTTGGAGGCATAGACACACGTACCAACCATCGGCACATTCCCGCACCGTTGCCCCTTTGATGTGGCCTATGCAGTCCTGCGAGTTGTGGTACTTCACTTTACCAAATTTGGGGAGTTGGACGTGGGTAGTACTGACCTTAACCCCTTGCTTGAAGGAGAAAGATTGATACTGACCCTTACGGGCGAATTTAGGAAAGCCTTTACCGAGGTTGAAAAACCCATCGTAGGCGTTAAACACGCGGTCAGTGACTTCCTGCAAGACCTGCGAATGAACACAGCCTATCCACGTGGTTTCTTTGGCGATAGAGCCTAATTCTTTTTGAATCTCTTCTTGGTGATACTGACTCTATTGTGTTCCCAGAGGGTCTTTTTGTAGGAAAGAGACAGATTATAGACATACCGACACGAACCAAGCCACTGCCCCAATGCCTGTATTTGGCTTGGGGTAGGATTAAGTTTGTAGCGGTATGTACGGGTTTGAATCACGAATCAAATATAGAACACAAAATACTGATAAGCAAGGATTTACCCAAAAATAACGCCCTATAAAGGAACGAAAACACCAACCGCACAAGGCTTTGCCGACCCTGCTGTTCCCTTATATCCCCGACGGTCGGCCGCTGCCGCCTAAAGGCACGGGGCTTTACGGGATATATCGTAAGGGCTTGCCGGGCCTCAGGCAGTAATAAACGCTCGATCATCTCCATTCCATTTTTGCAAGAATATGTAAAAATGGAATTCACGAACTGGGCAAGCCCACCACAAACGTCGTGCCTTCACCGGCCACACTTTCCACCCTGAGCGTTCCGCCATGCCCTTTGGTGATAATATCGTAGCTCAGCGACAAGCCTAAGCCAGTGCCTTCGCCCGTGGGTTTGGTGGTGAAAAAGGGTTGGAAAATCTTGGCTTTCACCGCGTCGGGAATGCCCGTGCCGTTGTCGCCAACCCGAATTTCTACCTGATTTACCCCCCGTCCCCCTAAAGGGGGTGAAGCTTCACCCCCTGTTGGGGGGCGGGGGGCGATAAACCGGGT
>JBBQUC010000067.1:0-12463 GCA_038212815.1 Cytophagales bacterium | reverse complement strand
CAAGCAGGCAAAGATGCGTATTGCAGGAAGTTTTGACCTGGCAGCCAATGACCTGACAGTACTTGACTTTTCCGGTTTGCCTGGCGTAATTATTACGTCCCTGTTAGCAGCTATCGAACGGGAAGAACACGTAATTTATATTGAATGTGGTAATTTCACGACGGATATGATATGAGGTGTCGGAGACAGAAAAGATAGGGAAATATCACCCTGATTTGATAGCCAGAAAAGGGGATGAGGTGGTCGTTGTTGAGGTAAAGGCCGGAAAATTAACCCCGCAGAAACGCAGGCAGGTTGCTGAAATAGGCGATTTTGTGCGAACCCGGAAGAATTATAAATTTCTGGTCGTATTGGCAACCCCGCCCAAATCCAAGAAGATTGATATTCCAAATCTAGAAAAATTGCTTCTTACTTATTTACTAAACGAGTATAAACCTAATGCGCTTGATGAGTTATCCTCCCAAATACGTATCACGGATATATCAGATGCGACGGTTCACGAATTGACGGTTCACGAAGATGGCAGTATCGCCGTCAAAGGCAGCGGAACTATCGAAGTGGAACTTATTTATGGCCCAACTACCGACAAGACCCAAGTAGACGACGTTTTTCCATTCAGCTTTGAGGCTACCCTAAACCACAATCAACAGCAGGAATTATTCCTCGCAGCAGTAAAAACCATCGCCATAGATACCTCCGCCTTCTACGAATAACCCTACTTAAAACCCAATATCCAGTACCAGCGGCTGCACCAGCCAGCCGCCCGTACGCACGTTATAGCTAGTGCGTACCCCTGCCTCGAAGGGGGTACGAAGCCGCAGGGCGTTGAACACAAACGACACATCGCCCCCTACAGTCCAGGCATCACCCCGCACGGGGATAATGGCCTGTACCTGACCCCGGCTGTTAACCTGGGCAACCTGGCTTTCGCCCCGGGCGTAATCGCTGAACAACAACCCTTTTACCCGCTGAATATACAACAGGCGACCCAGCGTCCAGTGCGGACTCAGCAGGGGCAGTCGGTATTCGGCACTCCCCACCCGGAGTTTATCGAACGCCACGTAATCGGCCCCGCGTGGGTAGAGTACACTGGCCTGAAACAGGTAGAGATTCCGGCTGTCGGCGGTTCCCCACTGCTCCTGATATGCCCCCCGAAACCGAATGGCGTGGTGTTTCAGCAGCCCCGGCAGGTACAAACTCCCCGATACACTCCACTGCTGCCCGTATAAATCGCCGGGGTTGCTAAAGGGGGTAGTTCGCAACACACCACTAAGGGCAATACCCAGGCGCGGGGCAACATCACGTTTGCTCTGCCGAAGCAGGGCCGAGTAACTAGCCCCATACACCAGACTGCTCAGCGAGCGGTTCCCAATTTCGGTCAGATACCGGCCCGGAAGGTCGTATCCCTGCACACCCAGGTAGCTGTAATACGCCGACAGACTGGCATTCTGAGTAAACCGCGACCGGGTAAGCCGGAACGGTAACCGCAGTCCTGCCGTGAGTTGATTATAGTGCCAGCGGTCAGTAAGCCGGTTGTTGCCCACATTCACGATAGTTTGCCGATTGCCACTCTGAAACCCAAGATCGATAACCGGATAGAGCGCCTGATAGCTTAGGTTCGCAAAGGCGTTCCCTACCCGCTCAGCCTGGTTATACTGATACCCGGCCTCAACCTGCGTGGTATTCAGCAGGTCCTGCGAGATGATAGCCGCCGTGAGGTTGTTGTTGGTAGAGGCCACCGTAGGCCCGTAACTATAGATATTGATGGCGTGCGCGAGTCGGTTGTAGCGGCTAACCGGAAACGATTTTGCGGGGGGTAGGGTGTCTTGTAGTTCGGCCCGGAGTTGGGCTACCCCTGGATCTTTGGTGAGCAACGGCCCAAAAAACCGCACCTCCCGCGTGGACTGGTTAGCCCCAACGGGTGTCCAGTCTGCCGGGTTCAGCGGCATCTCGGCAATGCGGAAGCCCGTTGCCGAGAAATCGTGGAAGGCCAGCCGCTTGCCATCGGGCGACGGCACGGCGTGATAGGCTCCCAAAGGCCGCGAGGTTACCTGCAATACCTTACCCGTTAGGGTATGCACGGCGTAGAGGTTGTCTATGCCCGACTGCGGAGAGTTATAGAGCACGTATTCGCCCCAGGGTTGGGGATGACTCAGGTTCTGGTTGCTCAGGGGGAGTAGAGCCTGCCGGGAGCCAGTCTCGGTATCCAGTTGCTCGATGGTCTTGCCGCCTGCTTTCAGGGTTACCACCACCAGCCTGCTCCCGTCGGCCTGCCAGCGGGGGTGCAGCCAGAAATCGTTAGTCGGGTTTGCCACGGTGCTATGTTCCGCGCCGGTTTGGGCATCCAGCACAACCAGTTGGTTTTGGCCGTTGGTAGCGCTGCGAACGGCTGCCAGCCACCGGCCATCGGGCGAGAGCGTGGCGACCGTATAGCGGCTGCGGTGGGTAATCCGGGTGAGCTGACCCGTTTTCAGGGTCAGCACCTTAATCTCCGAATACACCCGCTGTCCCCAGCGGGGATCGTACCGAAACTCAACCCAGCACACTTTCCCCCCCGCCACGGAGAGCAGGTCAGGGTCGTTAAAAAGGCCAAAGGCCAGCACCCGCTTTTCCTGGCCGCCTTTTGTCAGCAGCACCAGTTGCGAAATATCGCCCAGCCCGCTTTTTACCGTCAGTACCGTACTATCGTCCACGTACTGTGGATACTTGTAGTTGGTAAATACCGGGCGGGTCTGCCCAATCCCGGCCTGTTCGGGTTGGGTGGCAAAAAAAGTAACGGGGGTAATCGGGAGACCTTCCTGCTGCTTGCGGTAGGTTTCTTCGGCATCGACCAGGGTTTGCCGGTACAACTCTTCGACCCGCAGGCCGGTTTCTTTTTTCAAACTGTTGGAGAACGAAAACGGGTACAACGGAAACCGGTAGTAGCGATCCAGTACCCGGCTCCAGAGGTCGGCCCCAAACTGCCGTTTGGCGAAGGTAGTCAGCAAATACCCCAGCACATAATGATTCGGCACGTTGTCGCGGTACGAGCCGTCTACGGCTTTGGGGTAGCTGAACCGCTCCCCCGCCAGTAAATTAGCCCGAAACCCAAGATCGAAGGCAGGCATCCGCCCGCGCCCACTCTGGCTCAGCAGTGTCTCGGTCCCAACGGCATCCCCCTCGGCAAACCAGTCGGGTACACCAACTGTCAACCCGGCCAGGGCGCCGTAGCCAAGCAGCGTATAGGCACCCTTCGAAAACCCCGTCAGGGCTTTCTCAAACTGCACCACATGCCGAAACTCGTGTACGGCCAGCAGGTCGAGCCAGGGCAGGGTGCCACTCAGAAACGGGTCTTGGGGGGGCGTTGCGAAAAACTCCGACCGCCGGGGTAACAGGGTTACAAACCCATTGCTGATGGTGGTCTGGTTTTGGAGAATGATGGAAATCGGGCGGGGTGGACGGTTCAGCGACGCACTCACGGGGACATAGACCTGTTCGAGCCGCCGGGCGGTTTGTTGGGCTGGCTGGGCAAACCCATCGGGGTATAGCAGCCGAAAATGGGGGGTTTGTAGCCGATACCAGTGCAGGCTGGTGGGATTCTGGTCTAAAACGGGCTGCGTTTGACCAACGGCGGCAACCGCCAGCAGACAAAACCAAACAGGGAGGATACGAGGACGTATGGGCATAAACCGAAAACAAAACACAACGTTACAACAAAGTCAGCTTTTTTTAGTATAGGTAATAAATACAGTGCGCTTTTTGTACCGTGGTGGGCCGCAACCTACCCACTGAACCAACCCTGAAGTTGGTGCAAAAATTGCGGGAGAATTGACCAGTAACGTAGCAAACTTTACCTTTGTCCCTTCTCGTCAACGTTTCTGCATAATGGAACCTATCCTTGAGTTCTTCCGGCACCTGACCGACACCTCCGATTGGCCCCCCCGCTGGTATTGCGGCCGCTGGACCGATTTTCATGGCTGGCTGTATATTTTATCTGACCTGACCATCTGGGCGGCTTACATGGCCATTCCGCTGATTCTGCTGCGGTTTATCCTGGTTAAGCAGGGGGTGCCCCTCTCGCGGGTATTTATTCTGTTTGGCGCATTTATCCTGCTCTGCGGCCTGACCCACCTCATCGATGCATCGATGTTCTGGTGGCCTGCCTACCGGGTCAATGCCCTTATTCGGTTTCTCACCGCCGTGGTATCTATCGGTACCGTTATTGCCCTCATCCGCTATTTCGATGAAGCGGTGGGGCTGCGTACCTCCCAGGAGTACAACCGCGAGTTGACATTCCGGCAACAGGCCATGCAGGAGTTGGCCCGCTCTAATCAGGAACTGGAACAGTTTGCCTACGTGGCCAGCCATGACCTCCAATCACCCCTGCGCACTATTGAAAACTATCTCACCCTGCTCGATGCCCAGTACGGCTCCAGGATTGACCCGGAAGCCCGCCAGCTTATTGATAAATCGACGGGCGCGGTGGACCGAATGCGTATCCTCATCAATGACTTGCTTAGTTTATCGCACGTAGGTAGCACTACCCACTTCACCGACATTGACTTGACTGAGTTGGTGAACGAGATTATCAGCGACCAGCAGCAAGATATCCGCCAGGCTGGTGCCAGTATCCAGGTCGGGGCATTGCCCACACTAAAAGCACACCGCACTGACCTGAAACAGTTGTTCAGCAACCTGATCACCAACGCTATCAAGTACCGACACCCAGCAGTAGCTCCTCAAGTGACAATCAGCGTAATCACGACCGGCGACTGCTATCAGTTTAGTGTGCAGGACAATGGAATTGGCATTGGCCCCCAGCATTACGACCGGGTGTTTCAGTTATTCCAGCGGTTACACGGGCGAAACGAATTTCCTGGCACCGGCATTGGCCTGGCCACCTGTAAAAAAGTAGTAGAAATTTACGGGGGGCGCATTTGGATTGACAGTACCCCTGGTGGGGGCACTACTTTTTTCTTCACGCTTCCTCAACACATACGTACCCTCCAACATGATGCCCAACCGAATTCCCTGTATTCTGTTAATTGACGACGACCCCGATGATAATTTTCTGCATAAACTGGTCATTGCCGAATCGGGGCTGGTTGACACGGTGCGCGTTGCCGAAAGTGGCCCCGAAGCCCTCCACTACCTGACCCATACCGACACACCGACCTATCTGCGGCCTAATGTGATTTTACTCGACATCAACATGCCGGGCATGAATGGGTTTGAGTTTCTGGAAGAATACCACCAACTCCCCGAATCGATGAAAAGTAACGTAGTAGTCATGATGCTAACCACCTCGCTCAACCCCACTGATATTGACCGGGCCGATAATATCGAAGAAATTAGTGGCTACCGGAATAAGCCCCTTACCCGCGCCATGCTCGATGAGATTGTCAAGCACTATTTCAGCTAGTGGTCATGCACACGCAGTGGCTGACCTGCCCTCTGGGTCTGGTAAAAATTGTGGGGGATGAACAGGGGGTACAGGTCATTTCGTGCCTGGATGCTCCCTCTGCACCCGGTGAAGAGGCTCACCGGGTCAATACCCTTAAAGACAAGGCGCCGACTCCAGTGCTGGCGTGTATCCATCAGTTGCAGGAATACTTTTCGGGTCAGCGGCAACAGTTCAATCTGTTATTGAACCCGCAGGGAACCCCGTTTCAGCAACGGGTGTGGCAGGCATTACTCGAGGTTCCTTTCGGCAAAACCCGCTCCTATCTGGCCCAGTCCCGGCTGCTCGGCAATGAAAAGGCCATCCGGGCCGTAGCGGCCGCCAATGGCAAAAATCCCCTCTGGATTGTGGTGCCCTGCCACCGAATCATCGGCACCAACGGGGCACTGACCGGGTATGCCGGTGGGTTGTGGCGCAAGCAGTGGCTCCTGGAACACGAAGGAGCTTTACCTAAGGGGTTGTTTTAAGTAAGAGGTCAGTTATAATAACTGACCTCTTACTTAACTGACAATCGATTCTACAACCTCATCTTCGCGCACAATTTTTGCGACGGACGAGATGGCATCTGTATCGTTTAGTTTGATAATCCGTACGCCCTGGGTGTTGCGGCCAATCACGCTGATGTCGCTGATGGGGGTACGGATCAGAATCCCTGACTTATTGATAATCATCAGGTCGTCGTTATCGCTTACTTCAAGAATGGCGACCAGGCGGCCAACCTTCTCGGTAACTTTCAGGGTACCCACCCCTTTAGCCCCCCGGTTGGTAATCCGGTACTCGCTGATATCGGAGCGTTTGCCATAGCCATTTTCAGAGATCACCAGCAACTGGGCATCCTCGCGGCCAATACACACCATGCCGACTACCTTATCGGCGGGGTCGTCTTCATCAAGGGTAATCCCTTTCACCCCCGCAGCCGTACGCCCCATAGGACGCACCCGGTTTTCGTTGAAGCGTACGGCTTTACCCGCACCCGACGCAATCACCAATTCGTTATTGCCATTGGTCATCACCACGTTCAGGAGTTGATCTCCCTCATCGATGGAAATGGCGATGATGCCGTTCTGCCGGGGCCGCGAGTACGCTTCGAGCAGGGTTTTTTTAATGGTACCCTGTTCGGTACACATCACCAGGTAATGGTTATTGATGTAATCGGCGTTTTCGAGGTCGCTGACATTGATCACCGCCCGCACGTTATCGTCGCTCTCGATATTGATAAAGTTAGCCAACGGCCGCCCTTTGGTGGCTTTACCCCCCTCCGGTAGTTTATACACTGGCAACCAGTAGAGCCGCCCTTTCTGGGTAAAAATAAACAGGGTGTTGTGCATGGTGGCCGAGTACAGATGCGCGGTAAAGTCGCCGTCTTTAATATCGGCTCCTTTAGCCCCCACTCCACCCCTACCCTGACTGCGGTATTCCGTCAGCGGAGTGCGTTTAATGTACCCTTCGTGCGAGATGGTAATCACCATTTCCTCGTCGGCAATCAGCGAGAGATCGTCGATATCGCCATCGCCCAGGGGGTTAATCTGGGTTCGGCGGGGATCGCCGTAGCGGGCTTTCAGGTCGGCAAGTTCATCGCGGATAATGAGCCGCTTGCGCTCTTCGCTGGCCAGAATCTCCTTCAGATCAGAAATCAGGGCCATCAGTTCATCGAATTCTGCCTGGATTTTGTCGCGTTCCAGGCCGGTGAGCCGCTGCAGTCGCATTTCCAGAATAGCTTTCGCCTGCACATCGCTCAGGCTAAACTGAGTCATCAGCCCGTTTTTGGCCGCTTCTGCATCCCGCGAACCGCGAATCAGTTCGATAACGGCATCGATATTATCGAGGGCAATCAAGAGTCCCTCCAGAATATGCGCCCGCTTTTCGGCCTCCCGCAGTTCGTACTGCGTCCGGCGCGTAATCACCTCAAACCGATGCTCCACGTAATAGCGGATCATGTCTTTGAGGTTCAGAATCATGGGGCGACCTTTCACCAGGGCCACATTGTTGATACTGAACGACGATTGCAGGGCGGTGTGCTTGTAGAGGTTGTTGAGTACCACGTTCGGAATGGCATCTTTGCGGAGGTCATACACCACCCGCAGCCCGTCGCGGTCCGACTCATCCCGGAAAGCGGCAATCCCTTCGATCTTTTTATCGTTGATGAGGTCGGCGGTTTTTTCGAGCATCACCGCCTTGTTCACCTGGTACGGCACATCAGTCACGATGATCTGCGTACGGCCCCGGTTCTCTTCAATGGTGGCGTTGGCCCGCAGCACCACCCGCCCCCGCCCGGTACGGAACGCCGACTGTACACCGTTCATGCCCCAGATGGTGGCTCCGGTCGGAAAGTCGGGCGCAATGACGTACTTCATCAGGTCCTCGATGTCGATGTCTTTATTCTCCAGATACGCCGAAATGCCATCCACCACTTCGCTGAGGTTGTGGGGGGCCATGTTGGTAGCCATACCCACGGCAATCCCCGACGAGCCGTTGAGCAGCAGGTTGGGCAGTTTGGCGGGCATTACGGTGGGTTCCTGGAGCGAGTCGTCGAAGTTGGGGCCGAAGTCCACCGTCTCTTTATAAATATCGTTCAGCAGTTCTTCGGCAATCCGTTTGAGCCGCGCTTCGGTGTACCGCATGGCCGCCGGCGAATCGCCGTCGATAGAACCAAAGTTACCCTGCCCATCCACCAGTGGGTAGCGCAGGGACCAGTCCTGAGCCATCCTCACCATGGTATCATACACCGATGAGTCGCCGTGGGGGTGGTATTTACCCAGCACCTCACCCACGATACGAGCCGATTTTTTGTACGGTTTGTTGTAATTTACGCCCAGTTCGGCCATACCGAACAGCACCCGCCGGTGTACCGGCTTGAGGCCGTCGCGCACGTCGGGCAAGGCGCGGGAGATGATCACCGACATGGAATAGTCGATGTAGGCACCCCGCATTTCGTCTTCAATATTAATGGGAATGATGTTGGTTGGCCCGTCGGGAGTGGGGCCAGTCAGGCCGGTCGAATCAACGCCGGAAATGTTGTCAGCCATGTACGTGGGGAAAATTCACAAAAAATAGCACCTTTCCGGGCGCATAGTCTATTTACACGCTCGTTTTATGGACAAATATACAAAATTTCCGGGAAAAAGGCAAGTGAATAGTTAGTTGCTCCCTGTTGGCTATTCACTGTTTTGGTGTAATCATGATATGCGCCCGGTAGGTGCCGGGGTCCATGATCCAGGGCATGCCGGGAATTTCAGATTTGGTGGGTAAGCCGGTGGTTTCGGCGGTAGCGTTGGCAATATAGACCACATACCGCAGGGTGCCGTTGGTGACCGTGCCAGTAGCGGCATCGTAGCGATCTGCCGGGGCCGAATAGACGAACAGCGTAGCGGGGTGTTTGGGCATGACAAACTTGCCTGCTTTGGCATCTTTATCCCGCTGCTCATTAATCTCAGGGCCTTTTTTGCCTGCCATCCGCAGGCTGCGTCCCCAGGCCATAAACGGCTCCAGCGACTGGTGGTAGCAGGCCGAACTAAACCCTTTCTGGGCCGGGTCGTCGGTGAGACACACCAGATCGCTGGTGCCTTTACGGAGCGTGATGTAGTGGCCCGAACTATCAAAGCCAATCACGGTGGCGGCTTCTTTTTTATCGGCGGGGGCTGCCAGCAGGGCCAGCCGAATCTGCACCTCCGGTGCAGGAATGACGGTTTGCGCGATAGACGGAACCGCCAGGAACGAAAGGAAGAGGAATAAGGAGGGTTTCATACGTACAGGAGAACAGATTCGTTTGGTCAACTTGATGAAACGAATATACGGATTTTGGGCAGAAAGGCGCGAAAATCACCTAATTTAGGGCCATAATCATCAGTCATCCGATCAGCATGGGTAAACTCATCCTCCTTCTTTTCCTGCCCACTCTTGCCCTGGCTCAACCCACCCGCGACTCGCTATACACCTCCTTCGACGGCACCCGCATCTACTACGAGGTCGCTGGAGTTGGCAAGCCGGTTGTGCTGCTGCACGGATTTATCACCAACGGCGAGAGTTGGAAGCGTACACCGACCCGGCAACTGCTCGTCGATGCGGGCTTCCAGGTGGTCACCCTCGATTTGCGGGGCAACGGCCAGTCTGACAAACCGCACTGGCTGGCCGCCTACGAACAGGACGCAGAAGCCCGGGATGTGATGGGGTTAATGCACCACCTCGGCCTGACCAACTACGACGTGGTGGGGTATTCGCGGGGAGCCATCATTACGGCCCGGTTGCTCGAACTCGATACCCAGCTGCGACGCGGGGTCATAGGCGGCATGGGCATTGCCTTTACCAACCCCAACTGGCCACGCCGACTCCAGTTTGCCTCCGTATTCCAGGGTAAAGCGCACCTGTACCCCCAATACGCCGGGGCAGTGGCGTTTGCCCGCAGGAGCGGGGCCGATACCCTGGCCCTGGGCCTGCTGCAACAGGCTCAGCCCAGCACCTCCCGCGAGGTACTGAGCCGGGTTCAGCAACCCGTGCTGGTTCTTTTGGGCGACAACGATGTGGATAGTGGCGGAGCGGATGAACTGGCTAAACTACTCCCCAAGGGCACCCTCGTTACGGTGCCGGGTACGCATAACGACGCAATGAGCCAGCCGGCGTTTGGGCAGGAAATCGTTCGCTTTCTCACCAAGTGAGCATCAGTCAATAGTGACGGCAATGAACAATCCTTACCGCCCGCAAATGCCCTTGTAATCGCAATACTGGCAGGTGCTTAGGGTATCGGTGCGGACAAACGGCTGGGTAGTATCGAGCATATCGCGGATTATCTGGCGCAGCACCTCCTCCGATTCAGCCATGTACTGAGCGGGGGTTTCGTCGGCCACAAAATGAACGGGGTTGGCTTTTAGGCCGCCAGCCACATCCCGGAACGAGTAAAACCCAGCCTCCACAGGCAGCGCAGCCGATACCGGATATAGTTCCTGATGGCCAGCCCCCCTCGGCAGCCCTCCCCGCTCGGCAATGTGTTTCAGCACCAGGTATTTATAGACCCACAACTGGCGGATTTTACCCATTTTCCCGTCGTGCCGCAACTTATCGGGCAGGTCGGCGGGGGTTTTGGCGGGCAGGTCAACTTTGCCCGTTTTATAGTCGATGATGCGGATGCTGTGGTTATACTGCTCGATGCGGTCGATCTTTCCCGCCACCCGCACAGGCAACACCTCGCCCCCATCCAGTGGCACCAGCAACACGGAGTCCAGGGTTTGCTCGGTGCTGATAATAGCGAGGTTGGTGAGTTGGTTTTGCTGCGCTACAAAATCGAGCATCAGCTTTTGAGCCGTGTCGTAGAGTAGCATATTCATCCCCGAATCGACCACGCGGCCTTTCATCAGCGTCATAAATTTTTCGGCCAGCACCTGCTTCACTACCTCCTCCGTAACGGGCAGGTGGGCCATGCGGTACTGAATATCGAGGGTTTCCAGGGTCTGATGGAGCCAGTCGCCAAACTCGCCGATGCCCAGTTTCTCATCGATGTCTTCTTCTTCGGCAATGCCCACCACGCGGGCAAAATAAAACGCCATCGAACAACTCACAAACTGGTTCAGGGCGGTGGGAAACAGCCCGCGTTTGGTGAGCCGCTCTTTCAGCGCAGTCAGAATGGAATCGGTTTTGGGGACAATTAGGTCAGGGCTAACCAGTGTATCGGTGGGTTTGCCGATCCGTACACTCGGCTTAGTCAGCACGGTGCGGGATTGCCCGGTGGCGGCATCGCGGGTGGCAGGAACGAGTTCGTGCTCCAACTGCCGCAGAAACCGGCTCGGTTCGCCTTTACTGCTGCCATACGCATCGGGTGAGGTGGTATAGAGCAGCACCACCTCATCGGCGCGTTGCAGCAGCCGGTAGAAGTGGTACGCCATCACGGCTTCCTGGTCGCGGTAGGTAGGTAGGCCCTTTTCCCGGCTAATATCGAACGGAATCAGCGAGTTCAGCCGACGCGATTGCGGCAAAATGCCTTCGTTAGCCGACAGGACAATGACCCGCTCAAAGTCGAGTGCCCTCGTCTCGAGCATACCCATTACCTGCAAGGCACTGTTCCCATCGCTGGTAAACGGAATGGTCGTTTGCCGGATCAGTTCATTCAAAAACTGCCGAAAACTGCGCAGGGTGACGGGAGAATTGGGGATTTCGGGTTGGGGATTTTGGGTTGGGGATTTCGGGTTGGCGGGTTGCTGTTTGAGCAGGGTGGTTTCGAGTTGTTTAAGGAGGGAGTAGAACAGGTAGAGATACTCCATTTCGATGGCATCCTGGGTATCGCGATACACCGCACGGAGCAGGTCGATAAGGTCGTAAAACGCCTGGATGGCCACGAGGGGTTTGTCGGCGGGCCAGCGGCTGAACAGCACCCGGAACAGCGGGTCGCCATTACCCAGGGCCAACAGCTCTTTCTCGCCCAGATACACCCGCTGCGAAGCCACGATCTCCTCGATAATGAGTCCGAGCAGCGGGCGTTCATTGCCGGTCTGATCTATCCCCGTCAGGGGCTGCACCCGCTCATAGTGCCGCACAAACGGGTGGTTCAGCAGTTTAATCACCTGCCGGTGGTGAAACTTCGGGATTCGGATGTCGCGCCCATCTTTGGTGCGAATCTCGGCCATTGTCCGCTGCATCTCAAACAGCGTGTCGATGAGGGTAAACAGCAGCGACTGCCGCAACGACAGTCCCATTGTCACGTTCAGTTCCGTCACCGACTCATCCAGCGAATACAATACCGGCACCAGCAGGGATTCGTCGGCCAGCACAATGGCGGTTTTGGCGAGGGACGAGGAGCGGGGGGTGGAGGGGGGTATTTTCTCCTGTCCTTCACCCTTCACCCCTCGCCCCTCACCATATAGCTCCCCCGCCACCTTCGCCTGCATACTGGCGGTGGGTACGCCGACAACCCGAATGGTGCGGGGATGCTGGATCAGGTTATCGGCAACGACCCCCTTGAAACCGGGAAACCCAGCTTCGCGGTATTGGCGTAGAAACTGCCCGGCCTCCTGCGCCCGGTCGTTGAGGTAATAGGCA
>JBBQUC010000066.1:0-12493 GCA_038212815.1 Cytophagales bacterium | reverse complement strand
CAACTTTCCTTTTCGGGGCGTTTGGTCTGTCAGCCAAAACGCCGAAATGGAAGCACTGCTTTTACATTCCACCCAACGACCGCAGGGGTTGATGGCGACGTAGGAGCCTTTACGCCCCTGCCCACGTTGGGCTGAAAACGCTAACCTTGCGGCCTGATTCATGTCGCCCGCTACCTGACTTGCAGACGAACTGCTTCCGGTCGTGGCATTCCGTTCAATATGGCAACTGCAATTTTCACCTGTTTATCAATGTCTTTCAGCTTGGCGATTGAATAAATTAGTCCTCGTTTTTTACCATCAGTTAATCGGTCGTAGCGGGTTCTCAACTCATCGTCCTGAGCCAAAAGTGCTTCCAATACCTCCGGTACGTCAACGCCTAACTCATTGGGATCTTTCTCCAGTTTACACAAGACTTTACTATTAACCCCTTTGCCAAGTGAATTTAAGCGTTTGATTGATAATATGATAAAAAAGTCACCATCACCAAGATGATTAAGACCGCACTGGTAAGTAACTCTATTGTCAAGCGTACAAACCAGCCGGGTGGCTCGTTTTTTGGGTAACTGCTCCACAAGATCAGCTCCAATCCTCAAAAAGAAGTAGCCGCCTTTTCGCTCGTCTAACTGCTCTATAGTCAACTCTAATTCTAATCCATTCATGGATTTTGCATTACCGTTTAAACTAATCAGGGCGTTTGGCTTGTCGGCCAGAACCCAGGATTTGAAACCCAAACCTGCCCAACTGGGGCGTTCGCTTTGTCAGCCGCAACCCGCCGAACCCACAAAAAACCTGACCGCTGCGGCCCGCTGCCTGTCGACCGAAACGCCGACTTGGAAGCACTACTTGTAGGGAACACCCAACAAGTTAATGTACGCGAATTTGCGGAACTAACAGATTGTAAATACCTTAATAATAGAGACTTTTAGTTCCGCAGTTGAACAAGTGCCTACCCCGCGTTGTAAAACAAAAACAAATGAATATCTTGCGATTAAGAATTCCAAATTATTGCTTCAAAAATTGAGTAGGCGGTATAAGCAGGTATCTGTACAGCGAGTTTGGGACATTGAAGGATACCCAAATTACTTCTTTGGCGACGACCACCAACTCTACCGGATTACAGCCGGTGGCGAGGTTAAACACAAGCATCGGTGTATGAAACGCTACACAGAAGGCTATGTCCTCAAAAGTCAGTTTTATAGCCTTGGCAAACTGCGCCCCCTGCTACGGCGGCATGAAGCGACCAATCAGCCAATGGACACACTACCGTATTCTGGGGAATAAACTGGCTGTCTATCAAACTCATCCTGTTCCCAACTCACTTCGTCTCCTGCAATTCGGTGAAGATAGTGGTTATTAGCGCATCGCCTTTGATGAAACCACTGCCAAAGGTTGTATCGTAATTGCTGGTGAGTTTTTGGGCCAGTATCTGCGCCAGGGTTTGGCCTGCTTTCCGGTTTTTCCTAACACCATCCCGCAGCAGCATCACCACATCGCGCACCTCGCTATAGTCTTTTTTGGTGGCTAAGTCGCCATGCCCCGGTATGATGACCGTCTCGTCGTCGATGATGGTGAGTACGCGGGAAACGGCTTTTAACCAGCCATCAATGGAGCCACCGGCAGTGCGGTCAATATACGGAAACCGGCCTTTCATAAAGCAGTCGCCCGCATGAAGTACATTGCTTTGCGGCAGGTAAAAAAGCGCGTCGCCGTCGGTATGGGCATTGTCCACGTGAAAGATCAGCACATCCTCCGTGTTCAAATAAACATTCATACCCTCGGTAAAGGTAATGACGGGCCAGGCAGTGGTGGGTTCAACCTTGGGGCTTCCCTTAAATTTCACCCGTGTCGAATCGCCCATTAACCTGGCTCTCACGTTGGTATGGGCAATAATGGTGGCCCCCATGTTGGCAAAATTGGTATTACCGCCCGCATGGTCGCCGTGGAAATGGGTGTTGAACAGAAACTTAACCGGGCCGGGACTGACCGCCTGAATGGCCGCGTTGATTCGCTCAGACAGGGGTGCGAACTGATCGTCGATGAGGATATTCCCATCTTTCCCCGACAGCAACATCATATTGCCCGCCCCCGACCATTGTAACATGTGGATGTGCGGCTTTAGTTTAATAGTGGTAATAACGGCATTGTCGGTATTGGGCTGACCAGACACAACGCAGTGCGTAAGGCATAACACGCCCACGAGGCAGCAAAGCAGGATTGGTTTCATAAAAAGGGGGAGTTGTTTTGGTTAACGTCAGCAAAAGTGCTTGCTAAAGTTACGGATTTCCAGTTGTTCTTCACCAGATTGCCGTTCTTATGCACCGCCAACGGGTGGTTGTTGACATCCAGCCGATGGGTAAACGACGAAAAGTTTCGGGGGCATTTGCTCACATACGGCGCAATGGAATTAACTTGCGTAGTGTGACTTCACGCATTTTCGATGAAAATACTCCATACAGCCGACTGGCACCTCGGCAAACGACTATACCGCCACGACCTGGCCGACGACCATGAGCGGTTCCTGAACTGGCTCACGACCACTATCGAAGAGCGGCAGATCGATGTGTTACTCGTGGCGGGCGATGTATTCGATACCACCAACCCCAACGATGGGTCGATGGCTCTGTACTACCAGTTTCTGACCCGGATGCTACCCCTGCAACGGCAAATTATCATCACGGGCGGCAACCACGATTCGGCCAGTAAACTCAACGCCCCCCGCGAACTGCTCCGTAACCTCAACATCCATGTAGTGGGCTGCACCAGCGGTAACTGCCTCGACGAGGTGCTGCGGCTGGCCAACGGCTCTACCGACCTGGTTATTGCCGCCGTGCCGTACCTGCGCGATACCGACCTGCGTCAGTCCATTTCGGGCCAAACCTATACCGACCGCGTCGAGGCCCTGCGGATGGGAATTCGTAACCACTACGCCCGCATTGCCGATCATTGTGAGGCCGAGTTTGGGGGCGTGCCACGACTGGCCATGGGGCATCTGTACGTACACGGGGCCAGCGTGTCGGAGAGTGAGCGCGAGATTCATGCCGTGGGCGGGCAGGCCGCTTTTGCGTCGGAGCATTTCCCGGCTGGGTTCAATTACGTGGCTCTGGGCCATATACACCTGCCCCAGCAGCTTGGCGCGGGCGAGTCGGTACGGTATAGTGGCTCACCCATTCCGCTCAGTTTTGGCGAACGCGACAGTCGGCATCAGGTGCTGGAACTGACATTTACCAACGGGCAGTTGGTGCAGGTAGAGCCGCTGGCGGTGCCGCATTTTCGGTCACTGCGGCAGGTAACGGGGCCGCTCGCTACTGTCCGCGAACAGCTCGACACCCTCCCGCAACCGGATGGATTGCCTACGCTGGTGGAGGTATTGGTGGAGGAAGAAACCGAAAGCCTGGCCACCCGCATCCAGTTCGAGCAACTCCAGCGCGACTATGCCCATGCGCCCTTCAAGCTCCTGAAGAGTCGCCTGCTTTTCCGCAACAAACGCCGGGGTCTTGAAGCACTCTACGCCATAGACACCCATTTGCAGGATTTAACTTACCTCGATGTGTTTGCCCGCCGGTTAGACCTCGCCGAGGTGACCGACGACTGGCGTGACGTGCTGACCGAGACGTATAAGCAACTGTATCTATCTGTTTCGGAGTAAGGTGCTTTATGAAAATCAACCAAATACGTTTTCGGAACATCAACTCTTTTTACGGCGAACACCCACCCTTGGTTTTTACGGAGGGGGTACTGGGTCAAACGGGGCTGTTCATTATTTCGGGGCCAACGGGGGCGGGTAAGTCAACCCTGCTGGATGTGATTACGCTGGCCCTCTTCAACCGGATTCCGCGCATTACCGATGCCGACGGGCGGGGGTTATCGAAAGATAAAATCCTGGCCGAGGGATTGATTATTAACCAGCAGGCTGCCAACGAACCCAAAACCGCCGTGTTTGCTGAGGTGGAGTACGAACTGAAGGGCAAGACCTACCGTTCGCGCTGGTCGATGGATAAGAACCGGAACAACAACTGGAACGACTACGAGATGGAGGTGGCCGAACTACCCGACGGCAAGATTCTATCGAGTCGTAAGCGCGATGTGCCGGGCCTTAACGCCGAGCTAATTGGCCTCACCTACGAGCAGTTTATCCGGTCGATGGTGCTGGCGCAGGGTGCTTTTGATAAATTTCTGAAAGCCTCGGCGGGCGACCGCAGCAAGCTCCTCGAACAATTGACCGGCACCGATATTTACCGACGACTCAGCCAGCGTGCCCACCAGAAAAGCCGCGAGTACGATGAGCGCATCCGCGATGCCGACCGCGAAAAGACGCTGATTCAACTGCTACCCGCCTACCGCGTTGCAGAACTGACGCAGGCCAAAGAGGGCATTTTGGAGAGCCTGAAGGCCACCGCCAAAGCCCTGAAACTATACCGCGCCGAAGCTACCAGCGTAGAGGCCGCCCTACTGGCCGAAAAAACCGGGCGTGGCCTGACCGACAAACTTGCTGACTTAGCCGCCCGCCAGCAGGCAATGGCCCCGCAAACCGCGCAGTTGGCCCGCCACCACCAGGTTGCCGATCTGGCCCCGCTGCTGACCAATCTGACCCATGCCGAAGCCCAACGGCAACAGGCCCAAACGGCTCAGCAGCAGGCGAGACAAGCCATTGCCAGCGGGCAGCAGATACTGACCACCCTGCTCAACCAGGCCCGCGCCCTCATCCACCGCCCCGACCTGAATGAGCTAACCTTCAGCACTGATCTCCACGCCTTCCGGGATTCGGTACTGGCCCTGATGCGCCAACTGGAAAACGAGCGGGATAAGGCCAAAGGTCCTCAACAGGCCATCCGTCAACTGACCGAAACCGGCCCACTGCCCTGGCTTCGCCAGCTAAACGGCCAGCCCACAGCCCACATTGCCGCCCAAACCGCCCAGCGAAAAACGGCTATTGGCGTGGCGTTGGTGCAACTCGAACACGATTATCCAGCCATGACCCCGGAGCGACTCAGTCAGGAAATTGCCCGGTATTACCAGCAGGAGAAACAGCTCGAACCCCTCATTCTGCTACAACAGCAACAGCAGGATCGGCTGGCTGAGTACGTCACCCTGAAACAGCAACAGGATGAGAAACGCGATTTTCTGATCGAACACCGGCCTCTTCTCGACCAACTGACTACCGACACCCTGGCCCTGGAAGCGCAACAGCAGGCCGTGGAGCAACGAAAGCGTCGACTCTCGCAGGAGGCCGACCTCGAAAAGTTGCGCGATGGGCTGGTATCGGGCGACCCCTGCCCATTGTGTGGCTCCCTCGATCACCCCTATGCCCAACATTACATCCAGCAGGCGGGTAGTATTGACCTGGAACTGACGCTACTGACGGATCAGTTGCGCCGGAAAAAGGCCGCGTTTGATGAACTGAAAAGCCGCCTGATTCGGGCCGAAACGCTGGAACTCACCCTGGCCGGGCAACGCGAAAAAGCCGGGAAACTAGTGGCCGATAACCGGCAAACCATTCAGCAGCAGCTCACCCAACTGGCCCTGGAACCTACCCTTACGCTGGAGATGCTGAAAGACCAGCAGCGGCTGGCCGAGGTAGAACGCACCGAACTAGCCCGGATGCAGGCTCTCTGGGATGAAGAAACCTTGGTTAACCGGTTAACTGCCGACCTCCAAACAGTGCTGGCCAGTCAGGAGCAGGTAGCTACCCTCCAGCAGCAAAAAGACCGGCTGTTTGCAGGGAACGACCTGGGCGAGCAGTGCGGGCGACTTACCGACCAGTTTGCCGGGATCACTGGCCAACTGGCCACCCAGCAAGGGTTATTGAAACAGGCAACCACCGCCTATACCGCAGCCGACCAGCAATGTGCCGCCCTCGACACTGAACTACAACCCTTGCTGCTTGCCCGTAACCTGCCCGATGCAGCCTCGGCGCGGGCTAACCTGCTCGACAGCCAATTGCTGCGTACTCTGGAAGAAAGCCACCGCATACTGGCCGACGAAAACCTGACTCTGACCCTCCAGCGCGAGCAGGCTGAAACGGCCCTGATAACCGCTATCAATGCCCGCCAAACCACCCTGACACCCGATGACGTTCGGCAGCAGGTGAACATTACTGAGAAAGAAGAGAAATTACAGAATCAGGAACTGGGAAACGTAAAAGCGCAGCTAACCGCCTATGAGCGCGATCAGAAACGACAGGCTAAACTGATAGCCGAACTGGCCGATCTAACGGCCGAAGCCCTGCCCTGGCGCGAACTGAACCGACTCATTGGCAGTGCTAAAGGCGACGAGTTCAGCCGGTTTGCGCAGGGGCTGACCCTCTCGCAACTCATTGGCCTCACCAACCGGCGGCTCCGCGACCTCTCCGACCGCTACCTATTGCTGAAGCCCCGCGAGGGCGAAGATGACTTGTTTGTCATTGACCAGTATCAGGGGAATGCCGAGCGCACGGTGACAAGCTTATCGGGGGGCGAAACGTTTACTCTGAGCCTCGGCCTGGCCCTGGCCCTCTCCGACCTGGCTTCTCACAATGTGCAGATCGACAGTTTGTTTGTCGATGAAGGCTTCGGTACGCTTGACCCGGATGCCCTCGATATAGCCATTGCCATGCTCGAAAAACTCCAGCAAGACAGCCAGAAAACCATCGGCATTATCTCGCACCGCCATGAGTTGAAAGAACGCATCAGCGTTCAGATTCAGGTCGAAAAAGGCAATGACGGAAATCGCCGGGTAAAGATTGCCAACGTGTATTAGGGCCGCACCCTGGGTGCGGCCCTACTACACGTTAGACGTTCATCATCACTTCTTCCGATACGCCGGTCATGGAGAAGCCGCCGTCGTGGAAGAGGTTTTGCATCGTCACCATGCGGGTGAAGTCGGAGAAGAGTGTGATGCAGTAGTCGGCGCACTGATCGGCACTGGCGTTACCCAGAGGAGCAATTTTGTCGGCAAATTCATAAAACTTATCGAACCCACCAATCCCCGACCCCGCCGTGGTTACCGTAGGCGACTGCGATACGGTGTTGACCCGTACCTTGCGGTATTTGCCATAATGATACCCAAATGAGCGGGCTATCGACTCAAGCATGGCTTTGGCTTCGGCCATATCGGTGTAAAACGGAAAGGTGCGCTGAGCCGCCATATACGTCAGGGCCACCACCGACCCCCACTCACTAATGGCATCCATCTTGTAAGCCGTTTGCAGCATTTTGTGCAGCGACATGGCCGATACGTCCAGGCTTTGTTTGAACCACTCGTAATTCAGGTCGGTGTAGGTGCGACCCTTCCGAATGTTCGGACTCATGCCAATGCTGTGCAGCACAAAGTCGGCTTTGCCACCCAGTACCTCATTCGATTTGGTGAAGAGTTTTTCAATGTCTTCTACCGATGTAGCATCGGCGGGGATAATTTCGGCGTTGCAGTGCTGCGCCAACTCGTTGATGGCACCCATTCGCATGGCAATGGGCGCGTTGGTCAGCGTAAATGTGGCCCCCTGTTCTTTGGCCCGCAGGGCTATTTTCCAGGCGATTGATTGCTCATTCAAGGCACCCGAAATGATGCCGCGTTTCCCTTGTAACAGTCCGTAACTCATAGTGTCGTCATGTATAATGCCCAGTGAAGAAGGAACAATGTATGCCGGGCAAAGGTACTTTATTTTTGGTTGATTGCCAGATTACCGCTTGCTGGGGCTACTGGCGTCATGTTCAGTACGCGCTTCATGTAGGCTTCGGTAGCGGCATATACACCGGGCAGGTCGCCGGAAGTGAAGTGCGAGGCAATGACGTGTTCGCCCGCATTGGCAAAGGCTACTTTCTCTTTTTGAGCCGCTGGCGTACTCACTTCATCGAACATTCGGAGCATGGCTGGCACCGATACGACCTTATCCTGATGGGCCTCATCTTTGAAATAATATCCTAGAAACAGGGGTTGTTTTACGGTCGCAAACTGGTCGGCAGTCATGTACTGATCCATCATGGTTTGCAGGGTAAGCAGGCCGTTGTTGTGGTAGCGGGTAAGCCAATACTGCGCCCGGTCGGGTTGATAGGTATTGATTGTCACGTATTCGCCATTCATTACCTTATCCAAAATCTGCCTGCCCCAAGGCTTGGTGGTGAGTTTCATGGCGGGGTTAGCAATGGCAATGCAGGGCGAATACAGAATGAGGCCGTGTAGATCGGGGTGGTGCGTAGCCAGATAGAGCGTGAGCATTCCCCCCGCCGAGGTGCCCATCACCACCACTTTATCGCCAATAGCTTTACCAATGGCCAATGCCCGCTCGGCCGAGGCTGCGTAGTTGTCGGGGGTCAGGGTTTTCATGGCCTCAGCCGATTTTACGCCATGCTGTTCGGTGCGGGCGAGGTACAGGTTGCAGCCAAACCTCTTCGCCAGTTGCCGGTGTATAGGGTCGCCTTCGGCCCAACTTGCCCCAAAACCGGGGATATAGACCAGACTATACGGTGTTTTTTGCTTATGAGTGCTATCGGCCCACACAATCCGGGCTTCATTGTCGGGTTTGAGTTGGGCAGCCACTTCGGTGCGGGCAATCTCCTGTTCGAGTTGGGGGAGGTCGGCAGGCAGCGTAGGGGTTTCGGGCGTGACCGGGGCAAATTTTACGGTTGGTCCAAACACATACCCCCCGCCGAGGGCAACTAGCAGCAGGCCAACAATTTTCAGCATTTTTTTCATAATTCAGCAGGAACGGTTGGCAAGATTAACTCAATATTCAGGAATATCCATGCGAATGCGCCAGTCTTTGGGCAGATAATTGTTGACGCGGGTACCAATGGCTTTCATCCAGCCCAGATTAGTGGTCTGATAGCGAGCCAGC
This sequence comes from Cytophagales bacterium, assembly GCA_038212815.1. GTDB lineage: Bacteria > Bacteroidota > Bacteroidia > Cytophagales > Spirosomataceae > JBBQUC01. Next base: position 3,684 of record JBBQUC010000066.1, on the reverse strand, counting down.
AGCCAGCCCGTTGCCGAAGCGTCGAGTACCAGGTTCTCTTTTTTAAAATACCGCAGGGCATCCTCGCGGCTAAGGTTCACTCCCGGCAGGGTAGGGGCCACGGCGGTGCTGAGGGCCAGGGCGTGGGCAGGCACAAAATCGTTTCCTTTAAAGAGGCCCATCTCCAGCCCAAACCCTTTGTTATACAAGGCAGTATCGAGCAACAGCAGGTCTTTCTCCAGGGCTTTTGGCAGGGCCATCACATCGTCGTTGGGTTTTATCCAGAACGAAAAGTCATCGGGCTGGGTCAAATACCGGCTTACCTCACCCACCCGGCGGGCAGGCAACGGCTTGATGCTTCTGAACTGCCGGGCGGTAGTTTTGGTATGAGGGGCAAAGGCCGTTTTCCGAAACACGCTGATAAAAAAACCCTCGCCCCGCACCCGGTGCGGGTAGCACTGATACCCGACCACCCCGCCCGCCGATTGGGTCACCACGCCCCATTCGTCGGGCAGCGTGAGGGAGCAGGTGGTAAACCCCTGACTCAGCAAAAAACGGGCGTTTTGGCCATTCTCATCATCGTTGTAAGTACAGGTACTGTAGATGAGCGTGCCCCCCTTGGTCACTAGCTGCGCGGCCTGGGTCAGAATTCGTTTTTGCCGGGCCGAGCATAAGGCCACATTCTCGTCCGACCACTCCTGCATGGCTTTCGGGTCTTTCCGAAACAATCCCTCACCTGAGCAGGGGGCATCGACCAGCACTACATCGAAAAAACCCGCCAGGGGCAGAAAAGCATCGGGGTCGTGGTTGCTGACCAGAATAGTTGGGTAGCCCCATTTATCCACATTTTCGCGCAGGATCGGCACCCGCGTCCGAATCACCTCATTGCTGACTAACAAACTATCAGTTGAGAGCATGGAGGCTAACAACGTAGTTTTGCCCCCTGGAGCGGCACATAAATCGAGCACCCGCAACGGATGTTGACGAAGCTGGCGGGTTAGCCGACTAGTTTGCCGGAGGGCTTCGGCCAGTAGCATCGAGGAGGCTTCCTGCACATAATACGCGCCCGCCTGAAACAGCGGGTCGAGGGTAAACACAGGCCGTTCGGGTAGGTAGAAGCCCGTATCGCACCAGGGAATGGGCGCGAACTGGCTCGTATCGAGGTGATTTTTGCGGGGGTTCACCCGAATGCTAACGGGTGGCGGCTGGTTCAGCGCGGCTTCAAAATCAGGAAATTCATCGCCCAGTTGGGCCATCATCTGTTGCCGAAACAAGGCGGGGAGTTGGTGCATATGGAGCGTTATTCAGGCAACGGCATAGCCACTAAATGGCCGTTTATAAAACTACAGGTTTCTGATTGAGTAGCCAAACCTAATCTGGTGTTAGCCGCTTTGCCTTAACCAGGCTATGGCCTACTCAGCCTGCTACTAAAACCGCGAATAGACAATATCGCTTCGGCAGGAATGGGGTAAACAGTGATTTGCTCCAGTATTGTGTTCTTTGCGGCTTCTTGGTGTTCTTTGTAGTACACAAACCGCAACCCCAAATCTAGTATGACCGACCGCTTTTCTCAAATTAAGACCATCATCCTCGACGTTGATGGGGTGCTGACCGATGGCAGCGTGAATGCCCTGGCCTCCGGCGAGATGTACCGCACGTTTAACATCCGCGACGGGTATGCCATTGAACGGGCCATCAAAGCCGGGTTTCGGCTGGCCATTGTGTCGGCAGGCAACCAGGATGGGGTGCGCAAACGGCTCCAGTTTCTAGGCATCAGCGACATTTTTATGGGTGGTCCTACCGATCAGAAAGTAAACGCCTATCTCGGCTACATCGCCCGCGACGGCCTCCGCGAGTCCGAAATTCTGTATATGGGCGATGATATTCCCGACTTTCAGATCATGAACCGCCCAGACGTGTTCAGCACCTGCCCCGCCGATGCTGCCGACGAGATTCGGGCTATTTGTCAGTACGTATCGCCCAAGCCCGGTGGCCGGGGTGCCGTGCGCGATGTGATTGAGCAGGTTATGAAAGCGCAGGGGAAGTGGCTGCTGTAGCCTCGATCCATACCGGTACGCCAGACAGTGCGGCATTACCCGTCAGTTCGTCCAGAAAGGTTTCGTCGGTCAGGTCGTTGATGCTTACCCCGGCATGTTGCCGGGCAATATCCAGCCGGATACCGGGGCGGTTATGGCCGTAGCCATGCGGCATACACACTACCCCCGGCATCATATCGGCGGTGATTTCGGCGGGTAGCTCAACCAAACCTACCCTTGACCGTACCCGTACAGCCTGCCCATTGGCAATGCCCGCCCGCTCAGCATCGCCCGGGTTTAGTTGCAGGGTGCAGCGGTTGCGGCCCTTCACCAGCCGGTAGGCATTGTGCATCCACGAGTTGTTATCGCGTAGGTGCCGCCGACTAATCAGCAGCAGTGGAGCCGTTGCTGCCGTTGCACTGGGTGTAGTATCTGCCTGTAGCCGTTTGCGGGCGCGTTCAAGGTCGGCCAGCAGCAGGGCCGGGGCGAGGTTTATCCGTTTATTCTCAGTAGTAAGCCGTTCGGGCAGGCGCGGTTGCAGCGGGCCGAGGTCGATGCCATGCGGGTGTTGCCGGAGCTTATCCAGCGAGATACCATCTTTGCCATAAGGCCCATATTGCAGTCCCAGAGCCAGTTTTTTGGCCGGGTTTTCGGGCGCAGGAGCCGTAGCGGGGTCATGATTTTCGGTTTCGAGCCGCATCCGTAGCTCCTCAAAAATCTCCCAATCGTATTTCGCATCAGCGGCTTTGGCAAAGAGCGGTTCTGAGTAGCGGGCTGTATTGCGGATAGCCAGGCTATGAAAGGTCAGGTCGTAGTGGGCTACTTCGAGGCCGGTGGCGGGGGGCAGAATATAATGGGCATGGCGGGTGGTTTCGTTCATGAAAATATCAATGGATACCATAAACTCCAGTTTCGTCAGTGCCTCGTCGAGTTGCCGCCCGTTGGGGGTCGATAGGACCGGGTTGCCACAACTCGTCACCAGGCCGCGAATCCGGGTAAAATCGGAGGGGGATGTTACGACCTCATCGGGGGTCATGATCTCCTGGGCCAGGCACGATACGGGTAGTTCGCTCATGAACTCCGGGCGTTGGCTTACCCGGCTGCGATACCGATCATATTTTCGGTAGGGCTGCGGGCGGCTCAGCAAATCGAAGGCAGGGGTGGTAAACATCATGCCGCCGGGGCTGTCGAGGTGGCCCGTCAGGATGTTGATGACGTTGATGAGCCACAAACACAGTCCACCAAAGGTTTGCACCGATACGCCCACGCGCCCGTACAAGGCGGCCCGTTCAGCACCGGCCAGCTCCCGCGCCAACCGCCGGATGGTATCGGCATCGACTCCCGTGAGCGATGCCGCCTGCTCTGGGGTGAAATCGGCCACAGCTTGTTGTAGAGTGTCCAGGCCATCGGTAAATTCGGCCAGGCGACCCAGTTTCACCCGGTTTTCGGCAAACATCACGTTGGCAATGGCCAGCAGCAGAAACACATCGGTACCAGGGCGAATGAAGTGGTGTTCATCGGCTCGAAGGGCAGTTTCGCTCCGGCGCGGGTCAACCACCACCACTTTACCACCCCGCTGCTGAATGGCTTTCAGGCGGTTGGCCACGTCGGGGGCGGTCATGATACTACCATTCGAGACAATGGGATTTCCACCCAGAATAAGCCAGTA
>JBBQUC010000065.1:0-12695 GCA_038212815.1 Cytophagales bacterium | reverse complement strand
AACCCGAACCCGGCCACCAGTCCCGTGAATGTGCAGTTGCACCCACCGGAACGACTCATAATCGAACGTCTCGAAGGTGTTGGTGCCCTCGCGGCAGGTAAACCGGGTCCAGGAGTGGAATTTGGTATTAAGTAAGGCTTTATTGCCCGTTTCGCCTACCCGGTGGGCCTCCTGCACCATCAGTTCGATAACCGTACCGGCGGGTGCGTCGATGGTGAAATACGGAAACCCGACCGACTGCCTGGCAAACGAAAACGTTAGGGCAACGGCCGCTGACTCTGTACACGTTCCTTCCCAACTCAGGGCGGTGGTATCGACGGTGCCGGGATTGTTGCGGTCGATGGCGAAGGCGTTGGGCGTGACAAACTCGAAATATTCGGTAACTGGTCGTTGCCAGCGCACTGTTACGACTTCGGCCAGCGAATTGGCCGGGACGAGATTTTCGGCTACCAGCGGCACCGACCGCTCTGTAAACCAGGTGCCGGGTATGCGTCCGTAGAGGTCGGTTTGATAGTCGGGTGGTCCAACACTCAGTGCCGGTATGTTGGCAGGCGCATCGAACACCTCCGGGCTGGTCCAGTGGTTATCGGGCTGGTAGCTGGATTCAGTCCAGCCGTAGGGATATAGCCTGGCATCGAACTCTTCCTGCAAAGCCCGCAGATACCAGCGTTTATAATGGCCTGGCGGCCAGCTACGGGAAACCTGGGTTTGCCAGCTACCATCCGAAAGTAAGTCAGTAGTTTGCCCGGCAGTGGTAAGGTTAAGTTTAAACAGGAATCCGGGTCTGCCCAGCGGCCAGGTACCATCGCCATGCCCGTAATACAGTACCTGAGCGGCAATCACGTTTTTGCCGGGTCTGAGCAGGTTAGTCAGGTCAATAGGGTCGGCTTCGGGCCAGCGTGGGTCCGATGGGGCGGGGCCAAATTGTATGCGTTGCCCGTTTACGTGCAGGATATAGCGACTGTCGGCCAGCAAATGCCCGGTGGCTTTGGTTGGAGCATCAGTCAGGGTAATCTCTTTCCGAAACAGCACCATCGTATTGGGCAGGCATCGTTCCATTGGAAACCATATCCAGCGGGCAGGGCTAAGGTCAAGCCGAGCATTGGCCGGGGTAGGCGCAGGGAGAGGGTAATGGGCAGGGGCAGTTGGGATTGTCCTGTTTGAGCGCGATGGGTTGCCAGGCTGGGTGAGTGGGTGAAGCAGGGCAAAACTCCCCAGCGATGATTGTTTCAGAAACTCACGGCGGTCTGATGAAAAAGGCATACCAACAATGGGGACAGCGTTGCCCACAGAAGTTGGTATGCCCTGAATTTTACCCGTTTGGTTAGTTGGCTTCGCCCGCCAGCATTAACGCACCTACGGTCACGTTACTGGTTTCATCGATCAAAATGGCACCGCCATTGAATCGGTTTTGACTATATGGATCGAATGCAATGGGTTGAGCGGTGCGGAGAACTATTTTAGCTAAGGCGTTTAATTTTAGGCTCTCCACATCGAAGATGTGGTCGTAGGTTTCGATGTTGAGTTGGTACGGAATGGCGCGAACCGAGCACCGGGTGCGCGATGTGCCAACCTGCAACACATATTTGCTGCCTACTGTCAACTCTTTTGAATCCATCCAGCAGAGCATCCCTTCCACATGTTGCGAGACAGTCGGCTGATGGTCGGCAGTCACGATCAAATCACCCCGGCTGATGTCAATATCGTCGGCTAAGTGCAGGATAACCGACTGACCGGCAATGGCTTCTAAACAGTCCTGCTCGTTCTGCTCGATCCGCGAGATGGTAGACGTTTGGCCTGATGGCAACACCGTAATGGCATCACCCACCCGGAATGTGCCGCTGTTGATTTTACCGGCATAACCCCGGTAATCGGGTAACTCAGCGGTCTGCGGACGAATAACGTACTGCACCGGAAAACGACCCAACGTCAGGTTAACGTCGTTGGTCAAGGCCACCGTTTCGAGGTGACTGAGCAGGGCCGGACCATCGTACCAGGGCATATTGGCCGATTTATCCACGACGTTATCACCATTGAGTGCACTCAACGGAATAAATGTAATGTCTTTGGCATTCAGCTTCCTGGCTAACTCGGCATACTGAATGCAAATGTCGGAGAACACGTCCTGCGCGTAGCCCACCAAATCCATTTTGTTCACGGCCACTACCAAATGTGGAATGCCTAGCATACTGGTAATGAGCGAGTGTCGACGGGTTTGCTCCACCACGCCATGTCGTGCATCCACCAGCACCACCGCCAACTGGCAGTTGGAAGCTCCCGTGACCATGTTGCGGGTATACTGAATGTGGCCCGGCGCATCAACAATGATAAACTTGCGGGCGGTGGTCTGAAAATACCGATACGCCACGTCGATGGTGATGCCCTGTTCCCGCTCCGAACGGAGACCGTCGGTCAGCAAAGCCAAATCAACTGACCCGTCGTCTCTGCCTTTAGTGGCGCGTTCGATGGCTTCGAGCTGATCAGCCAGAATGGATTTGGAATCGTAGAGCAGCCGCCCGATGAGGGTGCTTTTGCCGTCATCGACGGAGCCGCAGGTTATAAAGCGTAGTAAGTCCATAGTTTTCAAAAATACCCCCCTTTCTTCCGGTCTTCCATCGCGGCTTCCGACAATTGGTCGTCCATGCGGGTTTCGCCCCGTTCGGAGATGCGAGTGGCTTGAATTTCGTCAATGACTGTGTCGAGGGTTTCGGCTTCTGATTCGGAGGCCGCCGTGCAGGAAATGTCGCCCACAGTGCGGAAACGAACCCGGCGGGTCACAATCTCATCGTCGGCATCGGCTTGAATAACGCCCCCTGCCGTGGCCATCAGTTTGCCATCGCGCAGAATAAGTTCGCGGTCGTGGGCAAAATACAGGCTCGGCAGGGCAATGTTTTCGCGCCGGATGTAGTTCCAGACATCCAGTTCGGTCCAATTCGAGATAGGGAACACCCGCACGTTTTCGCCCTTATGAATGCGCCCGTTATAGAGGTTCCAGAGTTCGGGGCGTTGTCGTTTGGGATCCCACGAGCCAAACTCGTCGCGCACCGAAAACACGCGCTCTTTGGCCCGCGCCTTCTCCTCGTCACGTCGCGCCCCGCCAATACAGCAATCAAACTCAAACTCTTCGATGGCATCCAGCAAGGTGAACGTTTGCAGGCCATTGCGGGTGGCGTTGCGGCCCGTTGGCTCTTTCAGTTTTTTCTCGCGGATGGTGTTTTCCACATACCGTACAATCAGGCGTTCTCCTAAACTGTTGGCCAGCCAATCGCGGAAATCGAGGGCTTCCCGAAAGTTATGCCCCGTGTCGATATGCATGAGTGGGAACGGAAACTTGCCGGGCCGGAACGCTTTACGGGCCAGATGCACAAGTGTAATGGAATCTTTGCCGCCCGAAAACAGCAGCGCGGGCCGTTCAAATTGCCCGGCCACTTCCCGCATAATATGAATCGCTTCCGATTCGAGTTGATCTAAATAGTCCATTGTCATTAAATAGTCAGTACGCTGCGCTGTCATTAGTGGTCATTGACTACGTCGTCGTTGGTCATAAAAAATTCATCCCAACCAACACAATCCTCACCATCCTTGTAAGCAATTTCTGGCTCTTTTACTTGATATCCCGCCGAACTACCCTTGTTACCCAAGGTTTTCAGATAGTTGTTCAGCTTAACTCCCAGCGTATTAATATCCCTATCAAACTGTAAATAGGTGATCTCCTCAATAAGAGAACGGCGATTTGCCTTGTCAAGCCAAGTACGTGTTTCAAGCAATGAACCACGGGCGATGTAGCAAAAATGAATATTCTCTTTGTAGTGATAACGCCCGAAACCTTCACTGATGTTCGCAGCCACGGAGTCGGCTGAACGGACCATCTGTTTACCAACTGTGTCTTTAGCAAAATAGTCCCACTTATTAACAATAGCCCAAACCTGCTCGCCCAGACTCATGGCTAATTGATAAATCTGCAAATCGTTAATTCCCATACGGTTAATGACCAAAAATGACAATCAATGACTACAAATGACAAATACTGACCCAATTATTTCGCATGTAGTCCACATTCCTTTTTCGAGTTGTCTTCCCACCACCACCGACCCGCCCTGAAATCCTCGCCCGGCTGAATAGCGCGGGTGCAGGGTTGGCAACCAATGCTCACAAACCCCCGGTCGTGGAGGGGGTTATACGGCACGTTGTTGTCTTTTACGTACTGCTTCACCTGCTCGAACGTCCAGTTCATCAGCGGGTGAAACTTGTAGAGTTGGTGCGCTTCGTCCCATTCCAACTGGGTCATATCAGTACGGTTGGCCGATTGCTCGGCGCGGATGCCCGTGATCCAGATTTTCCGGTCGCGCAGGGCGCGATTCAGCGGCTCTACCTTGCGAATGAAGCAACATTCTTTCCGGTTATCCACCGATTCATACATACTGAACGGCCCCTTCGCAGTCAACAAATTTTCAACGGCCTCCTGCTTTGGGAACATCGTGTCGATCTCGATTCCGTAGCGGGTCAGGGTCTTGTTCCAGACAGAATAGGTCTCGCCAAACATCCGGCCCGTATCGAGCGTAAATACCCGAATCGGCAAATCATTCGTAGTGATAATGTCTGTAATGACTTGATCCTCATAGCCCAAGCTGGTTGAAAAAACAACCTGACCGGGGAAAATTTCGGTCAGCGTTCGGAGTGCGTCGATCTCGGTCAGGCCTGCGAGTTGGGCCGACAAGGATTCGAGGGTGGGGGTTATTAAGGTGTCATTCATTGCCATCGGTAGTCACTTGTTATCATTCACTGTCATATTGTTGTCATTCACTGTCATTTATGGAAAAGACCCCCAATGACAATGAATGACTATCAATCACTATTTAATGACTATTTTCTTTCCCGTCTTTGCCGACTGACGGGCCGCGTCTAAAATCTCCATAACAATCATGTTATTGGGCAGCGACGAGAGGTTATCAACCTGTTTCACCTCACCCCGAACCACCTTACCAAAATACGCATACGGATCAGAAGCGGGCGCATCGGACTGTGTGGCTTCGAGCATTCTTTCGGGTTCTTTTTCGCTTAGCCTCACCCGCATCCGGCTCTTGTCGAGGGCCACAATGGAGCCGGTTTGCCCATATACTTCCATGTCTTTGCGGGCGTAGGGCCAGTTCCACGATGCCTGAATAATGGCTTGTGCTTTGGGATAAGTCACGATAATCGTTCCCTCATCGTCCACTTTAGGATACACATCGGGCTTTATTTGCTGGGTTACGGCCATCACACTCGTGGGGCGTTGCCCCTGCATGAACCAGGTGGCGAGGTTGGCCCCATAGCACCCAAAATCGAACAAAGCACCCGCGCCATTCTCAACTGGGTCGGTAAGCCAGCTCAGGAACTCTGGCGTAACCCCAATTTCTTTTGGCCCCTGATGCCCGTCGTGAATCACCATCTTGCGCACCTCGCCAATGGCTTTGTCGCCAATGGTCATGGCGTAGGCCCGGTGATTGCTGCCGTACCAGGTAGTTTCATAGTTGGTTAATAGCTGTATTTTGTACTTCTGAGCCAGTTTCTCCATTTGCCGGGCGTGGTCGAGGCTCACGGCTAAGGGTTTCTCCACCATCACATGAATGCCACGCGGGGCGGCTATCTGCACTGTTTTCAGGTGGTTGATAATCTTGCCAAAATCGGTTATACCGGCTGGTTTGGTAGCCTCAATCATGGCTTCGATGGTTGGGTAAACCAGACTTATCGGGAAGCCGTATTGTTTGGCGTAGCGTTCGGCCAAGAGCCGGTCGGGTTCGGCAATACCCACAATCTCGATGTCAGTCTGCCCTGCTTCTTTATAGGCCTTCCTAAAAATGCCATGTACGTGCGTGTGTACCAGCCCCACCACGCCAAGGCGGGTTGGCTTGTGAGCGGGTTGCGCAATGGCGAATTGGGTAAAAAAAATCAGCAGGAAAAGTGTAGAGCGAAGGAGCATACAGTTAGTTGCTTAGGACACAATCAAAATCTTATTGTAATAAAACGTCTCGCTCACAATCCATTCATTTTGCCACTGTTGCACCGACACTTCGGTTAACAAAAAGCGATGCCCTTTATGACTGGTCGTTTCATACGTCCACTCGCTGAAAACCACGCCATTCACTTCGTCAATCGCCTGCCGATGCAGCGTCGCTTTCAGGGCCGAGACCCGCGCCAGTATCTGTTTTTCATGAGCCAGACAAATGGCTTTCCCCACTTGTGGCGCATCCTGGTTTTCCTGCATCGTCACATCGTCGGCGTAGAATTGCTCCATCGCTTCCAGCGTTTGGCCCGCCAAAATCAGGCCGTTCAATTCCTGTAGTAACGATGCTAACGGTTTCATTTATACCTGCTCTTTCACTGCTTCTGCACTCACTGCTACGGCCTGCTCAAAATCCTGAATCAAATCCTCGATGGCTTCCAGCCCTACCGAAATCCTGATCAGGCCGGGCGTGATGCCGAGGGCCGCTTTCTCGTCGGGTTTCAGTTTAGCGTGGGTAGTGGTGTTGGGATTGGTCACAATGGTGCGCGAGTCGCCGAGGTTCGAGGAAAGCGTCGGAATTTGCAGCGCATCCATAAACGCCTGTACCCGCTCAAAACCGCCTTCCAGTTCAATGGTTATGATGGCCCCGCCCGCCGACATCTGGGCTTTTGCCAGTTCATACTGCGGGTGCGACTCCAGAAACGGATACAGTACCCGCTCCACATCGGGATGCTTTTCTAATGCTTCGGCCAGGGCCAGAGCGTTGCGGCAGTGGCGTTCCATCCGCAAATCCAAAGTCTCCAAACTCTTCGACAATACCCAGGCGTTGAACGGAGAAAGCGACGGCCCCGTATGCCGGGCAAAGAACCGGATCGGCTGAATCAGATCGGCCCGACCTACCACAATGCCACCCAACACGCGGCCCTGTCCGTCCATGAACTTGGTTGCTGAATGTACCGACAAGTCGGCTCCAAAGTCGATAGGGGTTTGCAGAATTGGCGTGGCAAAACAGTTGTCCACGTTCAGGATAAAGCCGTACTTTTCTTTCAACCGCCCCAGCATCGCCAGATCGACCAGTTCGAGACCGGGATTTGAGGGTGTCTCCAGATACACCATGCGAGCGGCCGACGTTCCGGTATTCGGCTGGATGGCGGCTTCCCATTCGGCTTCGGTGGCAGTGGCATCCACGTAGGTATGCGTAATGCCCCATTTGCTAAGAATCTGGGTGATAATCTGATGCGCTGACCCAAACAAGGCCCGGCAAGCCACAATATGGTCGCCTGATTTCAGCAAGCCAGCCATACTGGCAAACACGGCGGCCATGCCTGTTCCGGTGGCAATGCCATCTTCGGCTCCTTCGAGCATACATACCTTGTCCACGAACTCGGTGACATTAGGGTTCGAGAAACGGCTGTAGATATTTCCGTCGATGGTTTCCTCGAATAAAGCTTTGCCCTGCTCGGCATCCTCGAAGGTGAAGCTCGATGTCAGGAAAAGGGGCGTTGAATGCTCCCGGTAGCTCGTTTGTGGTGTTTGCGTTCGGATGGCAAGGGTTTGTTTCTTCATCTAAAAGAATAAGATAATTTTCCGCAAACTTACGATAATGACCACAATGCCCACCAATACCATCATGGTTTTCACGGGCAACCGCTGGGCCAGGTGGGCGGCAATGGGGGCAGCAATCATACCGCCCAGAATCAGGCCCAGAATTACCAGACCATAGTTTTCTAAACCCACATACAAGGCAAACACCACCGACGAAGCAAACGACACAAAGAACTCAGCCAAATTGACCGACCCAATGGTGTAGCGCGGATGCCGCCCGGCAGCAATTAGCGTAGAGTTAACAATTGGTCCCCAGCCACCCCCGCCAATAGAGTCCAGAAAACCGCCTGTCCAGGCTAGTAGCCCGATTTGCTTAACGGGCTTTTTCTTGATGCGCTTAGTGAGAGCTTTACGCAGAATCAGAATGCCCAAAACGGCGGTATAGACTGAAATGATGGGCTGCAACATTTTGGCGTACTGCTCAAAGGAACTCAATTCAGAAATGAGCCAGGCCCCCAGGGCGGCCCCAATCACCCCCGGAATGAGTACAGCCTTGAACAACTTGCTGTTGATGTTGCCAAACTTCAGGTGCATATACCCGGATACACCCGATGTAAAAATCTCCGAACTATGCACACTTGCCGTGGCGTGTAGTGGGCTGATGCCTACACTCATTAGAAAGGTAGTAGCCGTTACGCCATACGCCATGCCCAGGGCACCATCGATCATCTGGGCCACGAAACCTGCCATCATAAAGTAAAAAATATCGGGTGTCAGGTCAATGGCGGTGGCCATGAGCGTGAGCCGGTCAAGCGTAAAATAGCTAAACAGTAGATGCCCTACTACCAGTAGTGCCAGAGCCGAAAAGATGTAGATAGCCAGTTCGGTGCGACTCCGTTGGCGCATCAGGGGCAATGAACCCTCATTGGGCACGGGTACGGTAGTTATTACCGCCTGTGGAAATAACGCTTTAAGCGCATCCGCCTGTTTGCCTGCCTGCTCGCCCTGGAGGTTTACTGTCAGCCCGTTAAGGTCGAACGGTAAGCTAGCCAGCGGGAGTGTTGGTGGGCTGTTGGTGGGAAGGGAAGTACTAACTACCTGCATAACTAATAAATTCTATCGACTTTATAGATTTTTTCTCTTACGAAAAGCGGCACTGTATTGTGCCGCCGGTCGAATTCAATTTTGTTGCTGCAAATGTACTATAAAGTTTGAATACCCAGACTACGGGGTGCTATTATTCTTCGGGTAGTATAAGGGTTCTGGTTGCTGACAATCAGGCCAGTTTTTTAGTCAAAAACGTCAACGTTCGTTCCCAGGCCAGTTTAGCAGCCGCTTCGTTGTAGCGCGTAGGGGCAGTGTCGTTATGAAACGCGTGTTGTGCTCCCTCGTATATGTACAATTCGTAAGGAATATTGGCCTTTTTCAGGGCTTCTTCGTAGGCTGGAATCCCTGCATTCACCCGCTCATCCATCCCTCCGTAGTGCAGTTGCACGGCCCCTTTGATTTTAGAAACGTCGGCGGCATCGGGCTGCCGACCGTAGAAAGCCACGGCTGCTTTCATGTCAGGCGAGTTTACGGCGAGTTGGTTGGCCATTGCGCCACCCCAGCAAAACCCTACACAACCAACCTTCCCGGTGCTGTTGGGGTGGTATTTAAGGTAGTCAACGCCTTTCACAAAGTTGTTGCGGGTTTGCACAGGGTCAAGTTTGCCAAACAGTTCACGCATCTGGTCCGGGCCGACGTTTCGATCGTCGGTGGGGGTGCCACCGGCGGCAGAGAGCGCGTCAGGAGCGAGGGCCACAAAACCGGCCAAAGCAGCCCGTCGGGCCACGTCTTCGATATGCGGATTCAGGCCCCGGTTTTCATGAATAATAATCACCGCCGGGTACTTGCCGGGTGCTTTAGGCCGGGCGAGGTAGCCCCTCATAGTCATGTTATCGCCGGGGTAGTCGATGCGCTCGGTCAGCAGTTGGTCGTCGTGAGCCGATACCGTTGCGGCCTGAGCATAGTTAACTTCCAGCAGGGGCAGCACGGCGAGGGCTGCGGCTGTTCCGCCCACCAGTTCGGCTAGCCGTTTCAAAAAAATGTCGCGTTTGAGCGGCTTGTGGGTGTATTCGTCGAAGAGATTGATGATGCGCTGATCCATGTGTTTGGGGTTTACCGATGCCGATTGGTTGATACTCCTAAATAGCTAAGTAAAACGCAAGCCGTTACGACTCTGTATTCAGAAGGGTATGTACCTGTAAAAGCAGGTTTTCGTAAAATCTCATTTGCTATGGGGAAACTAATCTATACGCTACAGTTTACACTGGGTATTATTGGCCTGAGCCTACTAGCTGCTGGTAACCATGCTCAGGTGACTAGTCTAACATCAACGGCCATTACCATTGACCTGGCGAAAGATAAAGGACCGCTGACACCCATTTGGGCGTGGTTTGGGTACGACGAGCCGAATTACACCTACATGAAAGACGGTCAGAAACTGCTCACCGAACTGGCTACACTCAGCCGGGTGCCGGTTTATGTGCGCGTGCATAGCCTGCTGGTGACCGGCGACGGGAAAGCCGCCCTGAAGTGGGGATCGACTAACGCCTATACCGAAGATGCCGCCGGTAAGCCGGTTTATGACTGGACGATTGTCGATAAAATAATCGACACGTACATCAAACGCGGCATGAAGCCCATTGCCCAGATCGGGTTTATGCCCGAAGCGCTGTCTGCCCACCCACAACCGTACCGGCACTACTGGAAACCCGGCGATAACTACAACGACATTTATACGGGCTGGGCATATCCACCGAACGACTATGCCAAATGGAGCGAACTGGTGTATCAGTGGGTAACGCATTCGGTGCAGCGATATGGCCAAAAAGAAGTGGAAAGCTGGTACTGGGAACTCTGGAATGAACCGAATATTGGGTATTGGAAAGGCACTACCGACGAGTATATCAAGCTATACGACTATACTGCCGATGCTGCCCGGCGGGCCTTGCCAACCCTGAAAATTGGTGGTCCCGAAGTGACCGGCCCCGGTTGGGACAAATCGGCCCTCTTTATGAAAGCCTTTCTGGACCATGTGACTACCGGTACAAACTACGCAACCGGCAAAACCGGCAGCCCCCTCGATTTTATTACGTTTCACGCCAAAGGGGCACCCAAACTAGTAAATGGGGCCGTGCAGATGAACATGGGTACGCAACTCCGCGACATTGACAAAGGCTTTGCCATCGTGGCCTCGTACCCAACGCTGAAGCACCTACCCATTATCATTGGCGAGTCGGACCCGGAGGGCTGTGCCGCCTGCTCCGAAGATTTGCACCCACAGAACGCCTACCGCAATGGCACCATGTACTCCAGTTATACGGCGGCCTCCTTTGCCCGGAAATACGATCTGGCTCAGGCACACGGGGTCAATCTGGTAGGGGCGGTTACGTGGGCTTTCGAGTTCGAAGATCAGGCCTGGTTTCGGGGATTCCGCGATTTGGCTACCAATGGCGTTGACAAGCCCGTACTAAATGTGTTCCGTATGTTTGGGATGATGCCTGCCAACCGGGTAGAGGTAACGCAAAACCTGGCCTACGACTACGCCAAAATCCGTGACGGAAGTGTACGGGGTGAGCCGGACATTAACGCATTGGCGGCTAAATCAGAAAAAACGGCTTCGGTGATGGTCTGGCATTATCACGATGATAACCTGCCCGCACTTGATGCGCCCGTTGCCGTCAACATCAAGGGAATTCCGGCCAAAAATGTGCGACTCGACCACTACCGGATTGACAAAGAACACAGTAATGCCTACGAAGCCTGGAAAAAAATGGGGTCTCCCCAACAGCCTACTGCCAGGCAGATTGCGGAGTTGGAGAAGGCGGGTCAACTAGAGCGACTTGGCCCGCCGGAATCAGTGCCGGTCAAAAATGGCGAAGCAGTCCTGAATTTTACACTACCCCGTCAAGGCGTGTCATTGCTGAAATTGTCGTGGAAATAAGCGGGGCAGTACGGGCCTATTTTAACCGCCCATCGAACGGATGTGGTTCAGTGCTAATCAGTTGCAGTGTGGCGTGTTCAGGGTGGAGTGGATTGAGGAGGTAGTTGCATTCGGTGGGCGATTGGGCCGAGGGAACCCGCATAATCCAGAATTTGCCTTCCCGGGTCCATTGTTCGGTGAGGTCGGCGAGATCTTCGAGGTAAGGCCAGCCATGCCATTCAGCGGGTAATGTTGCCGGATTAACAGCGAGAATAGATGCATTGTCAGGAATGCTAACTGTAACCAATACCCGTCCTGTAGGTAAGGTCGGCGAATTAGCGAGAACCTCTAACTTAGCCAGCGAAACGTGTTCGGTAAGATAGAGTATGCGAATGCCACGCCGATGCCAGCGTCCGGGTGTAAACAACCCACCATACCCGGTTAAATCAGTCGAATACCGGTCATCAATAATGCGGTATAGTGTTATCATACCACAAAGGTAGAGGTGCAGTACATAGAGATTGTCCCAGACCGCCGGGGACAATCTAAGCTCACGAAAAAATACCCTGAAGAATTCGATTTAATCCGTCCATAACGTGTTGACGGCCGAGCATAGAGTTGAGCATATTGGCAGGGCGTTGATTCCCTATAGCTGGTATTTTGGTTTGAAGCCAGTTCTCAAAATCATCCTGATCTCTAAAAACCTCAAGCCCTTTGGCATAAATTTCCGATAACGAAATTGCCTTCTCCGTTTCGTCCTGCGTCAGTTTCGCTTTAGCCCGAATCCGACGTTGATAGGTACTCTCCGAAATAGCCAGAATGTGGCTCATTTCCTTATTGGTGAACCCAAAGTTGGCTTGCAGAAAAGCCACCGATTCCATTGGCAATCCTTCTTTTACCACCTCCATGAGGTCGAACTCATGCCGAACGGGGCGTTTTATAAACCGATCACCGCCTAAACCTTCGATAATTTGCCGAACCGATACCTGCATGGTCTTTTGGTTGTTTTAATTCTGTCAATTGATAACAATGAAGCAAAGGCAATAATTCCTTGCAACCCTGCCCCCTGGCTAATTACCTTTGCGCTCATTCACTCTTTCATTCTTTACAAATGGAATTCCGTATCGAAAAAGACACAATGGGGCAGGTGCAGGTGCCAGCCAACGTATATTGGGGGGCGCAAACGCAACGTTCCATTGA
>JBBQUC010000064.1:0-12710 GCA_038212815.1 Cytophagales bacterium | reverse complement strand
GTATTTATCGCGCATGGCGAGGGCAAATGACCCGCCAAGCAAGCCCGTACCAATAATACTTACGACCATTTTTTCAGGAGTGTGTTGTCTCGTGCCCAATTACCCACAAACTTAATCACTATCGCCGAATTCGCCCTACTGCCTGCCAGATGCGCTCGGCATTCAGGCAGAGCGATACGCGGATATACCGCGCTCCTTTGGGGCCAAATATAGAACCAGGAGCAATAAAAATGTGCTTTTGGTGCAGTAACTCATCCACTAAACTCTCTGCCGACAGGACCGAATCGGGGAGCTTTGCCCAGATAAAGAGGCCCTCCTGGTCATCGGTGTACGTACACTGGAGGGCATCTAAAAAGGCCCGGACAGCCGCCAGCCGACCGGCATAGACAGCGTTGCGGGCCTCGTGCCAATCTTCTGTATTACCGAGGGCCTGAGCGGCTGCCTGTTGCACAGCCAGAAACATGCCCGAATCGACATTGCTTTTTATAGTCAGCACCGAATCGACGTAGGGCTTATCCCCCGCCAGCCACCCAACCCGCCAGCCAGCCATGTTGTGCGATTTGCTCATGGAGTTCATCTCAATAGCCACCTCTTTGGCGCCATCGATAGCCAGCAGGCTAATAGGCGCACGGCGGTTCAGAATAAGGCTGTAGGGGTTATCGTGGCAGAGCAGCACCCGGTGATCGTGGGCAAACCGCACGGCCTGCTCAAACAAGGCTGTAGTGGCTGGTGCGCCGGTAGGCATGTTGGGGTAATTGAGCCACAGCAATTTAATAGGCTGCTCCTGGATCGATGTAGCCAGCAGATCGGCCATAGCGGCCCAGTCGGGTTGCCAGCCTTTATTCTCCAGCATCGGGTATTCCCGCACAGTTGCCCCCACCATCTGGCTCACAGCCCGATACGAAGGATACCCTAACTCCGGCACCAGTACCCCATCGCCTTCGTTGAGAAAGGTGAGCGAGATATGGGTAATCCCCTCTTTGGAGCCAATGAGGGGAAGAATTTCCGTTTCAGGATCAAGCGGTACGCCGTATGTATGGTTGTAAAATCGGGCAATAGCCTGCCGCAGGGCTGGAATACCTTTATATGATTGGTAGCCGTGTGCGCCCGGCTGTTGCACTGTCTCGATAAGGGTTTGCAGCGTATTGGCCGAAGGCATCATGTCGGGGTTGCCAATACCAATGTTGATTACATCATGGCCAGCCGCCTGCAAGGCCCGCACCTCAGCTAGCTTGATCGAGAAATAGTACTCCTGGGTTTGGCTGGTTCGATGCGCCAGAGGAATTATCATGGTGCTTATACTTAGGTAGGGTTAGTTATAAAAAAAGCCGCTTGGGGCGGCTTTTCCTGATAGATGAAGAGAAACTAGGCGGCTAATTCAGAAACTTCAGCCGCATCTCATTCAACTGGTGCCGGAGCGACGCATCGACCTGCTCGTCGCCAACGCGCAGCACGTAGCCGCCAATGAGTTTAGTATCTTGCTTTTCGTCCAGTTCAACTGTGGTAGCACCGGTCATTTTGGTGACCATTGCCGTAAATTTCTGGCGGAGTTCGGGGGTGAGGGGCGTGGTAGTGACTACCGTGGCCTTCTGAATCCCTTTAATTCCGTTATAGAGCCGGATAAATTCGTCGGCAATCGCATCCAGAATTGACTCGCGGTGTTTCTGGGCGATGAGTTGAAAAAACGACATTGTCACCGGATTCACCCGGTTTTTAAAGATAACGGTTAGCACCGCGTTCTTCTTGTCTTTCCGAACAATGGGGTTTTTCAGCATCAGCATCAACTGCCGACTCTGCTCAACCGTGTTCTTAAAGAGTTGCATGTCGGCATAAAACGTTTCGGTCAAGCCCTTGTCCTGGCCTAAATCGAGCAGTGCGTTTGCGTACCGGAAGGCAACCGTTGATACAGCCATGATTAATTAAGTCTTGAACTGGCTACTAAATCGTTGATTAATTTCTCCTGAGCAGGTTTGTCGCTCAGCTCTTTGCGTAGTACTTTCTCGGCAATATCGAGCGAAAGAGTCACCACTTCTTTTTTCACCTGGGTAATAAGGGCTTGCCGCTCATTTTTCATCGACTCGCGGGCCTGTTCCAGAATCCGCTGCCCTTCGGCATTGGCTTTGTCGCGGGCTTCGGCAATCACACGGTCGCCAGTTTCTTTAGCGGTACGGAGCATGGCATCGCGCTCTGACCGGGCCTGAGCCAGAATCTGCTCATTTTCGGCTTTGAGCTGCGACATTTCAGCGCGGGTTTTCTGGGCCAGGTCAAGCGCGCCCTGAATGCTGTCTTCCCGCTCTTTCAGGCTGCTGGTTATGGGTTTCCAGGCAAAGGCCCGCAACACCAGAAAAACGCCCAGAAAGATGACTATCTGCCAGAAAAGGAGACCAATTTGGGGGGTAAGTAAATCCATGACAATAGAAAATTTAAGCGTATTCGGTTTGTCTCGTCAGTCTCTTGTTTCAGAAAAGGCCCGCCTGCCGACAATCTCGTACAGACGGGCTTTTTTCCAGTAACCTGGGCAACCCTGCCCCGACCTACTGTCGAAGGCGTGCCCGATGCTGCGCGTTTCCTGATTACAGGTTGAACGAAATCAGCAGACAGATAACAGCAGCAAACAGCGCAACAGCCTCAATAAGGGCCGCAATGATCAGCATGGCGGTCTGGATCCGACCAGCAGCTTCGGGCTGACGGGCAATACCCTCCATAGCCGAGCCACCAATCCGGCCAATGCCTAAACCAGCCCCAATAGCGGCCAGACCAGCACCGATACCGGCACCCATAACTGCCAGGCCTGTGCCATTATTGGCGGCAGCCTGCA
The DNA here is from genome assembly GCA_038212815.1 of Cytophagales bacterium. Classification (GTDB taxonomy): domain Bacteria; phylum Bacteroidota; class Bacteroidia; order Cytophagales; family Spirosomataceae; genus JBBQUC01. Next base: position 9,892 of record JBBQUC010000064.1, on the reverse strand, counting down.
ACAAAATCGAAAGCAACGTGGCTAACATTAGTAAACAGATTTATAGTGAAACAAAAGATTGCTTTTTTGAGACGTTAGCTTACTAACATCTTTACCCAATTTCTTCGCCAGGGCCATTATAGCCAATACCATGATCGGCCTCGTGGTTATCTTCAATGGCACTGCCAATATACATGGCCGTCAGCAGGGTAAAAATAAACGCCTGTAAAAATGCCACCAGTAACTCGATGGCGTTCATAAACAGGGCAAATATGGCCACCAGCGGACTCACCGCCCAGCCTGTTGCGGCACCACCCAGGTTATTGGCGATGAAGATCAGCCCTAACAGACTCAGAATAATGATGTGGCCCGCCGTGATGTTGGCAAATAACCGCACCATCAGCGAAAAGGGTTTCATCAGCACCCCCACAATCTCGACCGGGATCATGATGGGCAACAGAGCAACCGGCACTCCCGTTGGTTTTACTAAGTGCAGCCAGTAGTGTTTATTCCCGCTAAAGGCCACAATCAGAAACGTAATCAGGGCCAGGGTCATGGTTACGGCAATGTTGCCCGTTAAGTTGGCAGCACCAGGCAGCAGACCCAGCAGATTGTTCACCAGAATAAAGAAAAATAAGGTGAGCAAATAGGGTAGGTACTTGTGGTAGTGCGGGCCGAGGTTAGGTCGGGCAATTTCGTCGCGCACAAACAGGATGATCGGCTCCAGAAACGACTGCAACCCGCTGGGGGCTTTTCCCCGGTTTTTGCCGTAGCTGTTGGCTATCGACAAAAAGATACTGAGCAGGATAATGGCACTCAACAGGAGCGAAGCCACGTTTTTAGTAATGGAAAAGTCATAAACCGCAACACCGGCAACTTCCTGACCAGCGGCATCGACCCGGTGAATGTTGCCATGTATCTGCTTATAGTCATTATAAACAGCGTCGTTCGCTAACCGCGCTGAAGAGAAGACTTCCAGACCCCGGTCTTTGGTGTATAAAATAACGGGGAGCGGAATGGTCAGGCCGTGAGCTAGTTCCCAGCCATGGTCGTCTTTGATGTGGTGCATAATCATTTCGCCCACATTGAACTTCTCTTTTTCGCCCGCTGCTTCGGCTTCGTGGCCGTGTTCCTGCGCAAAAGTTGGCGTAAACAGGCTCACTATCAGCGCAATGACAAGTATTACTTTCGTTGATACGTGATGTAACATATATGAAGAATTGCTATTCTTTACAAATCGCGTCGCAAGTTACGACTCAATCCATAGATTTCAAAACCTGTGTAACATATATAAAGTACAAGAAAGGTACTGACAAATAATTGCCGTTGCTCAACATGCCGGTAGAGAAAGAACCCAACGAACACAATGCATAGCAACAGCCGGGCTACAATAGTAGCCATGTAAAAGGGAATGTATTTCTCGCGATTGTTCTGACTACCAGTATCCATAAGCCGATGGACAAGAAAAGACACCACCAAAAAAAACAGCAGCATCACTTTCCATGTTGGATGCACCCAGGGCGCAGCAAAATAAACTTCGCCTACGAAAAACACAATTACTAGCAGAAGCGTGAAGAGGAGGGAGCGAAGCATTGAGGAATGAGTGAATGAGTGGTTTAGTGAATGAGTGAATGCATGGTTTTGTTTATAGATGCTCAGCGAAGCGTTCAAGCATTCACTCTTTCGCTCATTCACTCATTATTTTGGTAGCTGCTTAATGAATAAATACAGGGAGGCACCAATGGCGGTTAATGACAGAATGATGGTCCAGATGGGGCGGTGGTTGCCCTGCCACTCGTCTAGTTTCATGCCGCCCCACACGCCGAGGCCAATAGTGCCCAGCATCTGTAACCCAATACTACTATAGCGTGCATACGATGAAGTCTGCTTAGAAGCCTCATCTAGTGGCTTTTTTTGGTCGTCGTTCGGCATGATCCGTTATCTTTGGCATACGTTTCGCAGCGCGTTAACCGTTAACAAGCCGGAAGGTTATACAAAAGTAATGCCCGGCACTGAATGCCCAGCACCAAATGTCGGGAGTACGTTGCATTCCCTGCCCTTTCATTGAATAAACGTCTTTGTTGAATGCACTATACTGTTGCTTACCGCTCATTGGGCTGGCTAGCTGTAACCATTGCCACGCTGGCGGGAGGGCTATTGTCCTGTTCGCAGCACAGCACCCGGCCCCTGCCCAAAGCGTATCATAACCTCAATGCGCATTTTAATGCCTATTACATTGCCAATAGCCGAATTGATGAAGTAGAGCGGCTGCTGTTCAAAAATCGGCAGGACAACTATAATCAACTGCTACCCATTCTGCTCCCCGTCGATTCGGTGGTGACGCAGCCCTACAAAGCCCAGCTCGACGATGCCATCAAGAAAGCCTCGCTGGTACCGCAACGCCATCAGAACAGCAAGTGGGTCGATGATTCGTATATCCTGATTGGGAAGGCACGCCTGTACAAACAAGACCTTCTCAACGCCATCGAGGTGTTTAAATACGTGAACACTAAAGGCACTAACGATGATGATAAACACACCGCTCTGGTGGGGTTGATGCGGGCGTACGTGGAAGGAGCCGACTATGCCAATGGCCTCAACGTGGCCGAGTATCTGCGTGTGCAACCCCTCAATGCCGCCAACACCCGCGATTTTTACCTGACAAAAGCCTACCTGCACGAGAAAAAGGGCGAATACGCTATTGCAGCCGCTATTCTGGAGGCTACTTTCCCGTTATTGAAACGGGGTGAAGCTACCGCCCGGCTCCACGTTATTGCTGGTCAACTCTACGATCAGCTTCGGCAGTTTACCAAAGCCGCTGCCCACTACCGCGCCGTGCTGGCCGGGCGACCCAACTACGACCAGGAGTTTTATGCCAATATTCACCTCATGCAGGCCGATGGTAATGACCCGCGTCAGGCTGCTCAGGCTACGACTCAGTTTAAGCGGATGCTCGACGACCGCAAGAATGCCGACCTGAAAGACAAGATTTACTTTACAATGGGGCAGTTAGAACAACGACGCGGCAATGTCGATAAAGCCTTAGCCCTGTTCCGACAGTCGGTGCAGGCCACATCGACCAACACCGTACAGGTGCCGTTTACGTACGTGGAAATGGCGAAGATTTATTTTGACCAGAAGCGCGACTACCCCAAAGCCCAAGCCCACTACGACAGCGCCGTGGCCCTGTTGCCGCAAACCGCGCCTGAATACACCACCGTACTGACCCGCAAAAAAACACTCGATGAGTTTGTTGAGCATTACACCACTATCCGTACCGAGGATAGTTTGCAGCGGCTGGCCGCCATGAACCCGGCGGCTCTGGACAAACTACTCGATAAAATTATTGACCAGCGCATACGCGAGGATGAGCAGAATGCTGCCATTGCCCGCCAAATTGCCGCCAAAGCTGCCGCCGGGCAGGCCACCAACTCAAACGTGGCCCCTGCCGATCGCTGGATTCTCTATAATCCCGTTAGGCTAGGGCAGGCTAAACAGGAGTTTACCCAGAAGTGGGGTAACCGCCCGCTTGAAGACAACTGGCGACGGAGCAACAAAGAGCCATCGCAGACCCTTGCCAGCACCGATACCCCGGCAACCGCCGATCCAAACGCTCCAGCTACGGTTGCTCAACCTACAACTGGCAAACAGACCGATGTAGAAAACCCTATTGCCAGCACCCGCAAGGCGCAGAAAGAAGCCATGTACGCCCAGATTCCGTTCTCGAAGGAAGCCCTGCAACAATCGACGCAGCGACTCGAAACGGCCTATTACAAACTGGGGAAGGTGTACAAGTTTCAGCTAGAGCAACCCGCCGAAGCCATCGACACCTTTGAGCAACTGCTCACACGGTTTCCTACCACTACCTATAAACCAGAGGTGTATTATCTGGTGTATGTTACCAACGACCAGTTAGCCCGCCCCTCTGCTTACAAGCAACGACTCATTACTGAGTTTCCCAACTCGTCCTATACGCGGCTGGCAACCCGCTCTGGTCAGGCTGGCACGCCCGCCACCGCCACTGGTGAAGCAGGGGCTTTACAGACCTATACCACTATCTACGAACTCTATAAAGGTGGTAACCAAACAGAAGCCCTGGCTCGCGCTGAAATAGCCCTTGGTACGGTAGCTGGCACTCAAATGGAAGACAAGATGGCCCTGCTCCGGGTTATTCTGGTGGGCCATGTGCAGGGTGCCGATGCCTACCGGCAGGCACTCGCCGAGTTCATCCGCGATTATCCAACCAGCCCCTTACTTCCCCGCGTGAAAGAACTCCAGGCAGCCGCTGAACAACCAACGGCAAAAAGGAAATAGGGTTTCTCTTCACCCGGGGTGAGGTGAAAACTTACGATATTTGTCCCAAACCCCAATTAACGCATGTTTGAACTTACCCCCGGCCCTTACCGTATCCTTATCCGCCGACTCTGGCGTATTGTACTCATTGGCATTGGTCTGCTAGTGGTATATGTGCTGGCTGTAAGCATCAACTTTCTATGGCTCTTTGGCGGCATGCCTAACCTCAAAGCCCTCGAAAACCCTGAAAGCGAAGTAGCCTCTGAAGTCTATTCCGACGACCAGGTGCTGATTGGCAAGTACTACACCGAAAACCGTACGCCTGTTGAGATCACGCAGGTGTCGCCCAATGTAATTTCGGCCCTTATGGCTACCGAAGATGCCCGGTTTGTGAAACATGCCGGTATCGACTCACGCTCTATTTTCCGGGCGGTGTCGGGGGTGCTGACATTCGATGTATCGGGCGGGGGCAGTACGCTGACCCAGCAGGTAGCCAAAAACCTGTTCGATACGCGGGGGCAGGAAGCCAAAGGGATACTCGGTAATATCCCGGTGATTAAAACGGTGATTGCCAAAACTAAAGAGTGGATTCTGGCCGTGCGGCTCGAACGCAACTACACCAAGCAGGAGATTATGATGATGTACCTCAATACGGTGTCGTTTGGCAACAATACCTATGGCATCCGCACAGCGGCCAAAACCTACTTCAACAAAGAACCCTGGCAACTTAACATTGACGAAGCTGCCCTGCTGGTCGGGATGCTCCAAAACCCCTCTCGCTACGATCCCCGCGTGTTTGAAGACCGTGCTCTGACACGCCGGAATGTGGTGCTGGGCCAAATGAAAAAGTACGGATTTCTCACCAATGAGCAGTTTGCGCAGTATAAAGCTAAACCGCTGGTGCTGGATTTCAACGTCGAGAACCAGAACAGCAACCGCGCCCCTTATTTCCTGTCGGTAATTAAAGAAGACATTAAGCGGTGGATCAATCTGTATAACGACGACAACCCCGGTGCCGACCTGAACCTCTACACCAGCGGACTGAAGATTTACACCACCATCGACTCTCGAATGCAGCGCTACGCCGAAGCCGCCGTGTCTGAACACATGCGCGATCAGCAGCGTAAATTCTACGAACATTGGCGGGGGCGCAACCCCTGGGTGGTTAAAGATAAAAACGACAAATTTGTGGAATTACCAGGCTTTGTGGAGAATGCCGCCCGTAAAACCCCGCGCTATCGCCAGCTAAAGGCCGAACTAGGCGACGATGAAGCTGCTATCTGGCGCGAGATGAAGAAGCCTATCAAAATGAAGATTTTCGTCTATGGGGGCCAGTCTAAGCGCAATGAGAAAGACACGGTAATGTCGCCCCTCGATTCGCTGAAATATTACAAGCGGCTACTGAACACCGGCTTCATGTCGATGGACCCCAACAACGGCTACGTGCGGGCCTGGGTAGGGGGAATTAACTTCAAGTACATGAAATTCGACCACGTTCGGCAAGGGAAACGGCAGCCGGGTTCTACATTTAAGCCATTTATTTACCTGACTGCTATTAACAATAACTACCTCACCCCCTGCGACCAGCTTACCGACCAGCCCACCACCTTTGCGCCTTACGAAGATGGGGCCGGGCCGCGCTCTTGGACACCCAAAAACTCGACCGGCAAATACAGCTACCGCAGCCTGAGTCTGCGTGAAGCCCTGGGGCAGTCTATCAACACCATCAGTGCGCAGCTTATCAAGAAAACAAAGGTAGAACCCGTGCTGAAAACCGCCGAGTCGATGGGTATCGACATCAGGAACCTGCCACATAACCCCACCCTGTGCCTGGGTACGGGCGATGTATCGGTGTATGAGATGGTGGCGGCTTACTGCACCTTTGCCAATGGTGGACACCAGGTAAAGCCCATGACCATTGTGCGCATTACCGATAAAGAAGGCAACGTGCTGCACTCGTTTCCCTTGCAGGCCCGGCAAGTTATCAACGCCGACCGCGCCAGTGAGATGCTCTATATTATGCGCGGAGCCACCGAAGACCCCAACGGTACAGCCGCCCGGCTTAAAGGGCAGTACAAACTACTAGAGGGTGGCAATCAGATTGCGGCCAAAACCGGTACTACTTCCAACTACTCCGATGGCTGGTTTATGGGCATGACTCAGCACCTGGTGTCAGGCTTGTGGGTGGGTGGCGACGATCGGAGTATCCACTTCCGCAACATCGAGTTTGGGCAGGGGGCCAGGGTAGCCATGCCGGCTTGGGCGTTGTATATGCAGAAAGTGTATAAAGACCCTTCCCTGCGGGCGTACAAACCCGAAAAATTCCGCCAACCCGATAACTTCAAGCTCGATTGTGGCGGCTATTACATCGACTCGACCCAACGGTATATTCCGCCCAAAGCCGTACCGCAGGGCGATGAGGAGATTTTGAATTAGCGGTACGTGCCGCCAAACCCACCACTGTCGTAGAAACTTCGGCGACGGCTTAGTTTTAGCTCCTGCAAAATGGCCGACCGCGCCCGCAGGTCGAAGGAGTAGTTACTGGCGCGGGCCTGACTGCCTGCAAAGGGAGTCCAGTTGAACGACATCTCCCAGCAGTGCAGATCGCGGTTAACGCCTACGGTAGTCAGCGTGGGCGATTTGTACTTAAAGTCATACCCTGTACTAAAGGTAAACTTCCACTTAGGAGTCAGGCTGAAATCGCCGGTGAGTTGGAGCGACTGTACGGTCTGACTTTCAACGGGTGTTAGTTTGTTTACCCCCAGCGTATAGTTCACGTTGATACTCCAGGGAATGTTGAAATCGACGTACATGTCGGCGTTCTGGTTAATGGCTTTTAGGGTGGCATCGGAGGTGCCTGCCGCTTGTTTGGGCTTGCCTGCCTGCTTGGGAGCAAAACGCGTGCTGACATATACCTGCATACTGGTCATGCGAAGCAACCCCTGACCGGCCTGAAACGAGTAAAGATTAGGCACCCGCTGATACTGCCGGTCAATTACAGCGGTAGGCTGTTGCACATTCCCCGACACCACCGGCAGGTATTGGCTGCCAGTAGCCGTGGTTGGATAAAAATATACCCCTGTACCGCCATAAGCCTGATACGCGTAGGGATCGAACGTGGAGGAGAAGTTTAGGCTAACATTCTTAAAAATCTGCGTGTTCGCGCTTAGGTTCAGGGGCGATAGTTTATAATCGGGAGCCAGCAGGTTATAGCTCCCCGTCAGGCTGATATTGTCGAGCAACGGAATTTTCTTGAACTCCTGGCCAGTGCTATCATCGCGGGTGCGGACTTTAGCTTCGAGTTGGTTCACAAACCCAAACGAGATAAACGCCGAGGAGGTACTCGCCCCGCCCCCAGAGCCACCTAGCCCCCGAAACCGCGAAAGTGTACGTCGGTATTCGGGCAGATAGGCCAGGCTCCCCTCGGCAGGCAACCGGGTAAACATACCAAAGGCGGGGTCGGCAAAGTTAGGGACGTAGCTAAATGAAATAGAGGGGGCAATGGTGTGGCGAATAGCTTCCAGCCTCTTACCCCGGATAAAGTATGTGCCGTAGGCCCGCGTGTTCATGCTGGCACTGACCGAAAAGTTATACGACGCATAAATCCCACGTGCCGTATCGATCTTCACGGCATCCTTCGCCCGATCGTATTCATACGATAGTTTCTTGGTGTAAATATCGCCCGATAGCGAGAAGCCCGGCGTGATGTTCAGGTAGCGAAACAACTTGATATTGGGCAGCGAGATCGGGATGCTGTACCGTGCCTGCACCACCCGATTACCCCAAATAGTGCCTGCATTGGCCAGCGAGAAAGCAATCAGGTTCGGGTCGGTAGGCAGGGAGTAGGTAGCTGTGTTGCGCACTAGCCCGCGCCGAATGCTGTCGGCGCGGGCCAGGCTGTCGCGGATAAAGGTCACGTGGTCAACCTGTTTTACGGTGGTAATAATTTTGAAGCCCAGCCCGGTGGTATCTACCTGCCGCCGGATGGTATTGCTAATAGCCGCCGACCCACTTACATCCAGTCCCACCCGGAAACTCTCGAACCAGCGGCCTGTACCCCCTTTCAGTGCGAAGGGTGAAATCTGGTTTACACCCACGTTAAAATCGGTAGAAACGTCGGTTTTACCATTCGAGCGCAGGCCCGTTACGGGGTTTACCTGCCCAAACTGCTGATTAACCCGGAAATTGGCCCCCGCCCGCACGTATTGCCCAAAGGTGCGGCTATACTGTACTGACGACCCCGCCACATTGGATATATACTGCTGCGTACTGAATGTATTGAACTGGTTATAGCTGTTGCTGCTCACGTTGACATTGGCCGAGAAACTGCTCCGCTTACCGATGTTCTGGGGTGAGTGCGACCAGTTGATGCTAAAATCGGTGCGGGGCGTTTGCGTGGTATCCACTCGGTCGCCGGAGCGGTTGCGGTTAAACTGTAGGTTAAACCCACCCGCATACCGATACCTTTTGTTATACGCCCCCGATGTACCCAGCCCCCAACTGCCCCGCGAGTAGATCTGCCCTGTAAACTGGAGACCAATGTTTTCATTCACAGCCCAGTAGTAGCCCCCATTCCGCAGGTAGAACCCGCGGCCATTGGGTTCTTCGCCGTATTGAGGCACCAGAATCCCCGACACACCAATGTCTTTTTTCTTCGGAAAGGGGAAGAACCCAAACGGCAGGCCAATGGGCAGGGGTATTTGGTTGATAACCAGATTGAACGGACCAGCCACTACCTGTTTATTCTTAACTACCTTCAGTTTAGGGGCATTGATATGAAAGTGCGGAGTGGCCAGGTTGCAGGTGGTATAAATAGACCCCCGAATGTATAAATTGTCTTCGGCATCTTTCTTCACTACCTTTCCCCGAATGTTGCCCTCACCCTGCTGGGTAATTACGCCCTGAATCAGACCCTTTTTGGTCTTAAAATTGTAACGTATCTCTTTGGTGTCGTATTTCTCGCCCTTGTCCTGAAAAATGGGTTGACCAATCCATTTTTTGGTGGTCGAGTCATACCGGCCTTTGGCATACACCTCGTTGGTGCGCATATCGAGCCGGATATAATCGGCCTTGAGGGAAATGTCGCCGTAAGTTACCTCGGCTTCGCCGTAGAGTTCAATGGTTTTGGTGGGTGCATCCGTATGGCTGGAGTCTTTGGAGGAGTACTTGACGGTGGTAGCAAAGCTATTTGCCGACTGCGTAGCGGAGTCGCTTTTAGCTTTCAGCCGGAGGCTATCGGCCCGGGCCAGGGCCGTTCCAGAGAGGGCCGTACTGCTCACGGGTTTAGGCGGTGCGCCAGCCTTGATGCCTGGTAAGGTGGGCAATGGGCGGCTGGTGCGCGTACGCGATGGGCTGATTTGCTGGGCTATAGCCATCTGGCCATAGAGCAATATAAGCAGCCAAAGTGTTACCTTTGCCGTAATCCGTAAAATAAAAGGAAGACTATTAAGTTGTATCAACGGTTAAATTTGTCTGGCTGTCGGCTTTCCCGCACCCACAAAGTTATCTCTTTTAGCCCGATTCAGTCACTGCTTTGAAACGCATTGCTCCGTTAAAAATTATTAAATGCCCGCTTTGGGCTAGCCTGGCAGCCCTGATTTGCCTGCCACTGCTGGCGTTA
>JBBQUC010000063.1:0-12772 GCA_038212815.1 Cytophagales bacterium | reverse complement strand
TTGCTGCTGTGCGGGCAGTGTGATGACCTGCACCCTAAGCCGGTTAAAATCGGTAGTGATGCCTTCCATCAGTGTTTGTTGGGCAATCTTACCTGTTGTTGCTACCTGACGCTGCTGCCCCTGATACACCCCGGAGTCAATAGGTTGCGCCTTCAGTTGTGTACACATCGTAAACATAAAAAGTAGAAGAACCGGAATGAAAGACAAGCCTACTTTTGACCCTTTCGCGAGGGTCAATCCAAGTTGACCGGCATGGTACGCGTTGTGGAAAAGAATATGCCCCAGCACCCGGACACGCGATACCGTGCCGAAGAAAGGAGTGTCGATGGGGTCTTGCCAGGCAGCGTTGGAGGTAGTGTCAATGCACTGCCGGAGCATGGCAAATCCCTGCTCAACTAGTAGGCGGCTCTCCGCAATGGTGTGTCCCTGCCCCACATCGGTTCTGCCCATAGTGGTGTTTTGCACCTGCGTTGGCATTCCCAGAAACGTACCCAGTAAATTCATGGCTTCGCCCAGGTGCCGGTACATAAACCCTGCCGAAGCCGCGTGCTCCGTTAACCGAAACCCCGCGTTTTCGGGCGTAAGTTTAGCAAAGGCTAACTCACAGGTCAGCTCATTTTGAGCAACTATGTCAAGAAGAATTTCCTGTTGCATAAAATCGTAGTAGTAATCAATGACCCGAATCCATAAAATCCTCCTCAGTTACCTCGCACCGTCTCGCGTATGCCAACCGCCGGGGGAGTGGCTTCAGTACCAAAGCGTTTGGTAAACTTGGTGCTGTCAAAAACATAGTCGCGGTCATATTGGTAGGCCATCTCCTTAAGCTCGGTCATAATGGGGATAAACAGGCCCAAAATCCCCATCATCCAGGTGGGCAGTGCGCTGGCTTTAGGTTTTGCGTGCATTTCCTGAGCAAATAAGTCCACCCACTGCTTGCCCGTCAGTGGCTGAGGGTGCGTGGGCAAATGCCACACCTGACCGTAGGCATCGGGGGTATTGCCCAGCAGGGCCGTTGCCTGGGCGGCATCTGGCGTATAGGTAAACGTATGCACATGGTTCAGGCTGGCAAACCAGTTGGCAGCTTTCCCCTTCTTCAAATTCTTAACTACAGTTTCCACCAGCACACTCTTGTCATTGCCGGGGCCGTAAAAGTCGGCAGCACGGGCAATAAGGGCCGTGAGCGTGCCTGCCCGAACGGCATCCATAAGCATTCCGGCAATCTCGGCCCGAACCGCTCCTTTTTTACTACAGGGTAGGATGGGTGTTTCCTCGGTCATGGGGTTCAGGTGGTCGCAATCGTACAGGTAGACATTATCGAAGAATACCAGTTTAGCCCCCTGTTGTTGGCAGGCGGCAATCACATTCCGCATGGTAGCAGGCCACTTGTCGCGCCAGGTTTTGATCGAATAGTCGTACCCAACCGTCAAATAAACCACCTCCGATCCAGCTACCGCCTTATTCACCTCCTCACTATGACTGAGGTCGGCAGCCAGTAGCTCGTCCGTCGGGTTAATTTTTTTGGGGTTACGGCTTACCAGCCGAATTCGGTCAGTGTATTGGGTAAGTGCTTTGGCAAGGTCGGTACCAATAGTGCCCCCCGCGCCCAGAATGGTTTGCATCAGTGAGTGGTTTGTAGTGAATAGGTAGTAGTTTATAGTAGCTGGCGCGATAACCCTTACTGCGCCAGCAACCACAAACTATAAACCACGAACCACTCACTTTCTACCAACTCCCGCCTGCCTAGTTCGGCATCAATACGGTATCAATGCTGTGTATAACGCCATTGGTGGCCATAATATCAGGCGTGGTAATAGTGGCGGTGTTGCCTTTACTATCGGTCAGCATCACTACATCACCCTGTTTTTTTACGGTCAGCATATCGCCCTGTACGGTTTTGAGTTGCTGGCCATCGGTCAGATCGGCAACCCGGAATGACCCAGCTACTACATGGTGCGTAATGACGCTGATCAGTTTCTGGTGATTATTGGTTTTCAGCAAATTATCGCGCATACCGGAAGGCAGTTTGGCAAATGCACTGTTGGCGGGCGCAAACACGGTATAAGGTCCCGCCCCTTTAGCCTGACTGGCCAATCCCGATACGTTCAGCATAGCACCCAGGGTGCTGTGTTCTGACGACATAGGCAGGCTGGCCGCCAGGTCTTTACCAGTGGTGCTGCCTGCCGTAGGTCCTTGCGTAGTGGTAGTACCCGTTATGTTGTTAGCTGCGTTGGTTTGAGCAGTTGATACCAGCGATGTCGCTCCTACCATAAAGGCTATCAGGAGCGAAGTGATGAGGAATTTAGTCATAATTTCGTTGAGTTGATACAGCGTATGCTTGCTTAATTAACGCATTGACTCCTTAAAAGTTTTACGGATACCCCGTAGCTATCCGACCAATTGGGGCTGAAATGCCTAAAATGCTGTACTTTTGGCCGTTCATTTTTTGGAGGAACCAGCGGCAGGCATCCTATAGGCTTTACACTACATACATGGGTTTATTAACAGGAAAAACAGCATTAATTACCGGCGCGTCGCGCGGAATTGGTCGGGCAATTGCCCAGCGGTTTGCTCAGGAAGGGGCAAACGTAGCGTTTACGTACCTATCGAGCGTTGAAAAAGGGCAGACCCTCGAAGCCGATCTTCGCGCCTTTGGCACTCAGATAAAAGGCTACCGCTCCGACGCGTCGGATTATAAAGCCGCCGACGACTTGGTGACGCAGGTACTGGCCGATTTTGGGCAACTCGATATTCTGGTGAATAATGCCGGTATTACGCGGGACGGGCTGCTGATGCGGATGTCGGAAGCACAATGGGATGAGGTGATTACCGTTAACCTAAAGTCGGTGTTTAACCTTACCAAAGCAGCTACCAGGCCCATGATGAAGGCGCGGTCGGGGTCTATTATCAACCTCACCTCGGTGGTAGGTATCCGGGGTAACGCCGGACAAACAAATTATGCAGCCTCGAAAGCGGGCATTATTGGATTCACTAAGTCGGTAGCCCTTGAACTGGGTTCACGGAATATTCGGTCTAATGCCATTGCGCCGGGGTTTATCGAGACGGAAATGACTGGTGAGCTGAACGAAAAAGCCCTGGAGGAGTGGAAACAGCAGATTCCGCTAAAACGGGGTGGCCAACCCGACGAAGTGGCCGATGCCTGCGTGTTTCTGGGTTCAGCCCTCTCGCGCTACATAACCGGGCAAGTGTTGCAAGTCGATGGCGGGATGCTAACGTAAAGAGCGAATGAGTGAAAGAGCGAGTGAACGAATGAGCGAATGGTGGCCGGGCAATACCACGAGTAAGGTGCTGGTTCAGCGAAGGCTGCTACCCAGGTTTGTCTCTAGTGGCCTGTTGTCAACTTTCGGAACAGCACTCCTTCTCTCTTTGGCTCTATCATTCGCTCCCCAAACCAACACCCAGGCGCAGTGTTCCTTTAAACCGAATACCCTGTCAGGATCATTAGGGTTTAGAAACGGCAGCGGGGTAGGCTGTGTGCCGCTTACCGTACATGCCTTTAACGGGCAGCTCACGGATGTGAAAGATGTCTTGTACATCTACGAGTTCGATGGCTTGGATGAATCCAAGCCGGTTAAAGATACGACCTACACCTATACGAAAAAAGGTATTTATACCGTACTCCAGCTATCGACGGTAATGGGTAAGCCAGCCCGTGCCTGTGGCACCGTGACGGTGTATGATACCCTCCCTCCCAAATTCACCTTTACTGCCTGCCGCAACCGGATTGTGCTGACCGTAGACGATGCCAACAAGCCGGGCAATTACGAAGCGTATAAAATTAACTGGGGTGATGGTATCCTAGACTCCCTGACCGCCAACAAAGTAACCAATCTGGCCCACCAATACACCGATGCCAATCCGCATCTGATTGCAGTACAAGGCAACCATATTGTCGGCAACTGTGGCGGCCACTGGTCAGAACTCTTTACCCCGGCCACGATCACCCAGCCACCCGCCATCCGGCAGGTTACCCCCGATAACCCTGGCCAAATAGGCGCACAACCGGTAACCATCCAAATCGACAATCCGGCCTCAGCCCGCTACCGGTTGCAGCAACGCCGGGGCAAAGGCATCTTTCAGTACAGCAACGTGGCCGCCACCACTGATACCCGCTTGTTGGTACAGGCCGATACGGGGCGAACCTGCTACCGACTAGTCCTGGCCGATACCTGCATTCAGGCGCAGCCTTCGCCGGAGGTGTGCTACGAGCTACCCAGGCCCACCACAACCACCGCTGTTAGCGGCCCCGATTGGTACTTACCTACCGCGTTTACGCCCAATGGCGATGGCCATAACGATACCTTTGGTCTGGTAAGTGGACAGCCCACAGGCTCATTTCAATTGGTTATCTATAACCGCTGGGGTCAGGCCATCTTTGCCACTACCGACCCAGGCTTGGGATGGGATGGCCGCACCACTGGGCAACCCGCTCCCACGGGTCACTATTCCTATCAGGTCAATTGGGAGACTGCCACCGGCCATAGCACAAAAACCGGGTCGGTCGTGCTAATCCGATAACGCCGGATATAAAGCCATTTCCCCCGCCCATAAACCCAGCCCCGCCAGTTGTATAGTACCCTCATAGGCTGCATCGGATTGTATTAGTTTTGATTCAACAATCAACTAAATAACCCCAACAGCGAATGAAAACGGTACGCATGATCTCGATTCTGGCCCTGGTGGCCACCCTTGGTTTAAGCTCCTGTAGCAAAAAGAGCGACGATGTAAACCCCTCACCTATCCCGGCCAATCAGGTGGGTTTTCAGGTTAAAGTGGATGGTAAATTATATGCCCCTGACTACGCCTATGCGCTGGCGAGTTTTCCGGGTGCCAACGGCTATTTTGCAATTTATGGCCTGAACAGCGTAACCAGCGATGTGGTAGCTCTCGCCTTGCCGAACACGGCCGTTGAAGGCACGTATCCAATCAGCACAACTAATTTCGGGATTGTTACGATCAACAAAGAAGATTTCTCGACCATTAACGGTGGGAGCGGCACAATAACCATCACCAAAAAAACGGCGACAAACCTGGTTGGTACCTTCAGTTTCACAGCCTATGATGCCAGTGCCACCAAAAAATTAACCCTGACTGAAGGGGCGTTCAACGTCAATATTCGCTAAAACGAGTGCCTTCTATACAGCCTGTTATGGTACGGCCAGTCTTTCCGACTGGCCGTTTTTAGTGATTTTCACTTCCGCCCGTCGGCTAAAATCGCTTTCAGGTTGTTTTTGGCTTCCTCGTAGCCGGGCTGGAGGGCAATGGCTTTTGTAATATCGGCAATAGCCCCGGCGCGGTCGAGGAGGTTGTATCGGCACACTCCCCGGTTATGCCAGAACTGAGCGACATCCGCCCGTTTTTGCAGGGCCAGCGAATAGTCGACAGCAGCTTCCTTAAACTGATGGGCATTCAGGCGGGCAAAAGCCCGACTCGGAATATAAAGCGTGTCTTTCCAAGGTTCAAGTTGGAGGGCTTTGGTGAATCCCGGCACAGCCGCCGCCGGATTGCTACGGGCTACAGTAATGGCGCGGTTATAGTGCAGGTCGGCATGGCTGCTATCCATCCGCAGGGCCTGGTCGTACATGGCAATGGCTTTAGCATCGTCTTTTTTCAGTCCATACACATTTCCCAGGCCCTCATACACGTGAAACCGGTTGGTGCCATTCTGAACCGCAGCTTCAAACTGCGCCTGAGCTTTATCAACCTCATCGCGCTTGCCATAATAATCGCCCAGACACTCGTGAATCTGGTCACTGTCGGGGGTATATTGCAGGGCATTCATCCAGAGGGTTTCGGTATTCGCCCAGGTTTTCACCTGCCCTACCGTTAGCCACGCACAGAGCAGGGCAAACCCGATCAATGCCCCCCGCCAAATGAGTAACCGCCCGGTGGCCTGGGTGTTCAGGTACTGCTCTATGCCCCAGACCAGCCCGAAGACAAGCCCAAAATAAGGCAGGTAGCTATACCGCTCGGCCATAAAGACAGCCCCAACAGTCATAAACTGCAAGACCAGAAAAATAGTGACGATAAAGAACCCCAGCGCAAAGGCCAGCAGCCGCCTGCGCTGCCAATAAGCCCAGGCAAACAGCACCAGGGTAGCCCCAAAAAACAGGGGGCCAATCCAGAAAGAAGGCGGTACGTTCTTCACCTCGTCGGGATAGGGGTAAAGGGCGGTGAGGTGATACGGCACAAACAGTTTCAGCACGTAGAGCATAAACCCGTAGGAGCCATACACCAACCAGCGGGCGGCAAACGGCTCCTGCCCAATGGCATCGCGTTTGCTGCCCAGTAAGGTCAGCATGCCGTGAAAATCGCCCCCCGCCTGCACGTTCAGCGCTAACACACCAAAAAATAAAGCCAGCGCAAACAGGGGTAGTTTCTCCAGCAAGGATTTTCGGCTCAGGGGGTTGCGACCCTCCAAAAAATCAATCAGCAACAGCACAATGGGCAGTACAACTGCCATCGCTTTGGCCAGACAGGCCAACAGCAACAAGACTAGGGTAACCCACAGCCAGCCGGGTTTAGTTGGCCCATCTCCTGGCACATGCGCAGGCCGATAGCGCAGATACGACAGGCAGGCCAGCAGAAAGAAACAGACATACAGCACGTCTTTCCGCTCCGATACCCATACCACTGATTCGACATGCATGGGGTGAATTCCCCAGAGTAAGGCCGTAAAAAAAGCTACCCAGCGGTTTTGCCCACTCAGCCGCTTTGCCAATTCAAACACCAGTAGGGTATTCAGGATGTGGATCAACACATTCCCGACAATAAACGAGGTGGCCTCTACCCCAAATAACCGGGCATTGAGCCACATGGTTGTCATGGTTAACGGGTGGTAATTGAGCGCGATAGGCGTTTGCCAAAGCATTCGGAGGCTTTGGGCTGTAGGGTTGATCAGGTATGGGTTTTCTTTCACGTACTCTACATCATCCCACTCCACGAAGGTATTGCCAAATCCAACCCAGAAAACGCCTAGTACAGCTACGGCTATGACCGCCAGCATCATCCAGTCGCTGCCTGCTGGCAGACGAGTAGAGCCTATGGGCGGTGTAGCCGGTGTACCAGTAGCCTGTTTTGGCGCGGGTGCTGAAGCCATACTGGGTCGGAGCACATCTGGTTTTCGAGAGGTAGGTCTGGATGGTTTGGGTTTAGCCATTGGATAGTAGTTGGTGAGTTAGTCAGTTGGTCAAAGCTATTGGTTTTGGGGCAATAATCAAACCAGAATTAGGGCGGCTACCACATGGTTTATTCATTTTTTAAGAACTAGTATAATCTATTATGGAAATGGTTGTTTTGCCAATTAAATTTTGAAAAAGGGGTTTTTTGCCAACTATTTTTCGTAGTATATTGCACAACTTTATCACAAACGTCCGCCTTTCTGACCGAGTACAACCGTTTCTTCGGACGGCGGAAACCACCCATTTTCGTAGTAGTACATCCCCCTGTTCCGGCTAACGGCAGGGATATTTCACCTTACGTCGTCATGGCTGACCAAACCGATCAGTTGGGCCTCTACCGCCCTGAATTTGAACACGACAACTGCGGCATTGGCTTTGTTGCCCACATCAAGGGCCGCAAGTCGCACCAGATTGTTGCCGATGCCCTCAACATGCTTCGTCGCATGGAACACCGGGGTGCCGTTGGTGCCGAAGCCAATTCAGGCGATGGAGCCGGGCTACTCATTCAGATTCCGCATGAGTTTTTCCTTGACGAAACCCGCAAACTGGGTGTGCATCTTCCCCCCGCTGGCGAGTATGGAGTGGGAATGATCAACTTCCCGAAGGATGTGTGGTTGCGCGAGGAGTGCCGGGCGGTGCTGAACCGGAAAATGAAAAACCTGGGTCTCGAACTGCTCTGCTACCGGGTGGTACCCGTTAACAATGGTGACCTGGGTGAAGGGTCACGCTCGGCGGAGCCCCAGATGGAACAGGTGTTTATTAAACGCCCCGCTACGGTAACGACTACCGACGATTTTGAGCGAAGACTGTATGTGCTGCGCAATTACAGCACCCGCATCGTGAACGAAACCATTGCCGGAGTTAATGATTTTTACTTTGCGTCGCTCTCCTGCCGTACTATTACCTATAAAGGGCAACTCACTACCGAACAACTCGAACCCTACTTCCCCGACTTGATGCACGACGATGTGGTATCGGCATTGGGCGTGGTGCATTCCCGTTTTTCGACCAACACCTTTCCTTCCTGGAAGCTGGCCCAGCCATTCCGGTATATTGCTCATAATGGCGAAATTAATACCGTTAAAGGCAATGTGAACTGGATGAAAGCCGCCGAAGGGCTGTTGCACTCGGCCAAGTTTACCCAGGAAGAGATGGACATGCTATTGCCCATCTGCGACCATCGGCAGTCCGATTCGGCTAACCTCGATAACGCTATTGAACTGCTGGTGATGAGTGGGCGGTAGTTGCCACATGTAATGATGATGCTGATTCCCGAAGCCTGGGACGGCAATACCCAAATGGACCCCGCACGCCGGGCATTCTACGAGTTTCATGCCGCGCTGATTGAACCCTGGGATGGCCCCGCGTCTATTTCGTTTACCGATGGTCGCCTGGTTGGAGCTACCCTCGACCGGAATGGCCTGCGCCCCTCCCGCTATTGGGTTACCGCCGACGATAAGGTAATCATGGCCTCTGAAGCGGGGGTACTGGACATTGACCCGGCCAATGTAGTGAGCAAGGGCCGGTTGCAGCCCGGCAAAATGTTTGTGGTCGATATGGAGCAGGGCCGGATTGTGACCGACGAGGAGATAAAGGCCCAAATCTGTACCAGTCAGCCTTACCAGCAATGGCTCGACGAGAACAAAATAAAAATTGCCGACCTTGAAGCCCCCGTTCGATCCTACCGGCATTACGACGATAAAACCCTGTTGCGGCTCCAGCAAGCCTTTGGTTTCACTTCCGAAGACCTCCGCATGATTCTGGCCCCGATGGCCGAAACGGGCAAAGAAGCCCTCGGCTCGATGGGTACCGACGTACCACTGGCGGTACTGTCGGAGCAGAGTCAGCACCTGAGCCATTACTTCAAGCAACTGTTTGCGCAGGTAACTAATCCCCCCATCGACTCCATCCGAGAGCGGTCTATTATGTCGCTGATCTCGTTTGTGGGGGCAACCTACAACCTGCTGAGCGAGTCGCCCCTGCACTGCCGTCAGGTTGAGCTTGACCAGCCCGTGCTGACGGTGGAGGAGTTTGACAAGCTGCGGTTTGTGGATCGGCCTAATTTTGCGGCTAAAACCATCAACTGTCTCTTCACCGCCGATGGCCGGGGCGAATCGCTGGAGCGGGCGTTAGACCGTATTTGCCGGTACGCCGAAGATGCCATTGAAGATTGTTATACTATTCTGGTACTGTCGGACCGGGCTATCGACACTAGCCATGCGCCCATACCGTCGCTGTTGTCAACGGCAGCTATTCACCACCACCTCATCCGCAAAGGCCTACGGGGTCGGGTCGGGATTGTGGTTGAAGCGGGCGACATTTGGGAAACCCACCACGTAGCCACGCTGATTGGCTACGGCGCGTCGGGCGTGAACCCGTATATGGCATTTGAAACCCTGGCAAACATGAAAGCCCGGCATCTCATTAACAGCGACTACTCGGTAGAAAAACTCTATAAGAACTATGTTAAAGCCGTCGATGGTGAGTTGCTGAAAATATTCTCAAAAATGGGCATCTCTACCCTGCAATCGTATCAGGGAGCCATGATTTTTGAGTGCCTGGGCCTGAATAAAGCCGTGGTTGACCGCTACTTCACCGGCACCGTTTCGCGGATTGAAGGCATGGGTCTGGCCGAAATTGCCCGTGAGGTGGTAGTCCGGCACCGGGTAGCCTACCCCGAAACGCCTGTCCCCAACCCCCGGCTTGAAGTGGGCGGGATTTATCAGTGGAAACAGCGAGGGGAAGTGCATATCTTCAACCCCGATACCATTCACCTATTGCAACAGGCTACCAAGAAGAACGATTACGGGATTTTCAAGAAATATAGTGCCCTCATCAACGACCAGACCCGCAAGGCCATTACCCTGCGCGGGCTGCTGAAATTCAAGAGAAGCACGCCCGTTCCGATTGATGAGGTCGAATCGCGCGAAGCTATTTTTAAGCGGTTTGCTACGGGTGCCATGTCCTTTGGCTCTATCTCGTGGGAGGCCCATACCACCCTGGCCATTGCCATGAACCGCATTGGCGGTAAGAGCAACTCCGGCGAAGGGGGCGAAGATGAATTGCGGTTTACCCCCCTCGAAAACGGTAACAACATGAACTCGGCCATAAAGCAGGTGGCATCGGGCCGATTTGGGGTTACGAGTCATTACCTCAGCAATGCCCGCGAGTTACAAATCAAGATGGCTCAGGGTGCCAAACCCGGCGAAGGCGGGCAATTACCCGGTTACAAAGTAGATGACTGGATTGGTCGTACCCGCCACTCTACGCCCGGCGTGGGCCTGATTTCGCCCCCACCTCACCACGATATTTATTCGATTGAAGACCTGGCCCAACTGATCTTCGACCTCAAGAATGCCAATCGCGAGGCCCGCATCAGCGTAAAACTGGTGTCAGAAGCGGGTGTAGGCACTATTGCTGCGGGTGTAACCAAAGCTCATGCTGACCATATCCTGATTTCGGGACACGATGGCGGTACGGGAGCTTCCCCCCTATCCAGCATCCGCCACGCGGGGTTACCGTGGGAGTTGGGTCTGGCCGAAACGCATCAGACCCTGGTCAAAAACAAACTGCGAGGTCGGGTAACAGTCCAGGCCGATGGGCAGCTCCGCACCGGCCGCGACCTGGCGATTGCTGCCCTGCTGGGTGCTGAAGAGTTTGGCGTTGCTACGGCCGCGCTGGTTGCTACCGGCTGCATTATGATGCGTAAGTGCCACCTGAACACCTGCCCGGTGGGCGTGGCCACGCAGAACAAGGAACTCCGCGCCCTGTTTACCGGCAAGCCCGAACATGTGGTGAATATGTTTACCTTCCTGGCCGACGAACTGCGCGAGATTATGGCCGAACTAGGCTTCCGCACCATCAATGAGATGGTGGGTCAGTCCCAGATGCTGGAATTACGCGAAGATTTGCCCCACTGGAAATACAAAAACCTCGACCTCTCGGCGGTGCTATATCGAGAGCCGGAAACTCTCGATACAGCCCTGTATAAGCAACAGGATCAGGATCATGGCATTGCCCATATTCTTGACCGGGAGTTGATAAAACTAGCCCAACCCGCGCTCCAAACGGCCGAGTCGGTCTATATCGAACTGCCGGTCAGGAACACCGACCGGGCCATTGGCACGATGCTCTCCAACGAGATTTCGAAGCTCTATGGCGGCCCCGGCCTGCCCCAAAGTACTATCCACATTAAACTACGCGGTACGGCGGGCCAAAGCTTCGGGGCTTTTGCCACCAGCGGCATCAAACTCGAACTGGAAGGCGATGCCAACGACTACTTCGGTAAGGGCCTCTGCGGAGCGCAATTGATTGTGTATCCCGACCGGACGGCCACCTTTGCCCCGGAAAAAAACAGCATTGTCGGTAATGTATCGTTTTACGGAGCTACCTCCGGTGAGGCTTTTATCCGGGGTATGGCTGGTGAGCGATTTGGGGTGCGTAACTCCGGGGCTAAGGTAGTGGTCGAGGGTGTGGGCGATCACGGACTGGAGTACATGACCGGCGGACTCGCCATTGTTCTCGGCAAAACAGGGCGCAACTTCGCGGCTGGCATGTCGGGCGGGGTAGCCTATGTGTGGGATGAAGCCGGTGATTTTGCCAATAATGTGAACCCGGAAATGGTGAAGTTAGAGCCCTTGACCGATGAAGACCGGGAGATTGTTCGGGAGTATGTCGATAAGCATTTCCAGTACACGACCAGCAATATGGCGCTGACCCTGATTCAGGATTGGGACAACCGCATTGAGCAGTTTGTGAAGGTTATGCCCACCGATTTTAAAGTGGCACTGGCTGGTCGAGGTATTACCCTGGCCGCCCAACTGCGCGACAAGAGCGTTGTATATCAGGATATTGTTGTGGATGTAGTAGCGGAGTAAGCACCGCAAGTTGATCGATCAATGGGAAAACCTACTGGATTTTTAGAACTCACGCGCGAACTGCCCAAGAAGCGCGACCCGCAGCAGCGGATTCACGATTATAAAGAAATTGAAATGCCTTTTTCGGAGGGCGATTCGCAGCGGCAGGCATCGCGTTGTATGGACTGTGGCACGCCGTTTTGCCATAGTGGTTGCCCGTTGGGAAATATCATCCCGGAGTTTAATGACGCGGTGTATGAGCAAAACTGGGCGTATGCCTACGAGATTCTCAGTTCGACTAACAACTTTCCAGAATTTACAGGCCGCATTTGTCCCGCACCCTGCGAATCGGCCTGCGTACTGGGGATCAATAAGCCACCTGTTTCCATCGAGTTCATCGAAAAATCCATTGCCGAGGTTGCGTTCGAAAAGGGATATGTTATCCCGCGACCACCGTTGAAGCGCACGGGTAAGCAGGTAGCCGTGGTTGGCTCCGGCCCGGCGGGTCTGGCAGCAGCAGCTCAACTGAACAAAGCCGGGCATATCGTTACGGTGTTTGAACGGGCCGATCAGATTGGGGGGTTGCTACGCTACGGTATTCCTGATTTTAAGCTGGAGAAGTGGACCATTGATCGCCGATTGGCGGTTATGGAGGCCGAAGGGATAACCTTTCGCACGAATGTAAATGTAGGCGGCAACACTCCGACCGAGGGCATA